>JAIVGV010000051.1 GCA_020201365.1 Acidobacteriota bacterium | reverse complement strand
AAGTTGACGGGCGACGACTACCTGCTCTCGCTCACGCAGATTCACTTCCAGATGGAGGGGCGCGAGATCGTCAAGACGGCGACGCTCGAAGAGTACCTGCGCGGAGAGGGCGAGCCGAACAACGAGCGTTCGGGCGAGAAAGAAGGCGGCAAGGGCGTCATCACGGGCGAGGGCGCGCGCGAGGTCTTGGGCACGCAGACGCAGAAGGAGCCGGGTCCCGGCGACTCGCTCTACACGGGCTACGACTACAACGGCTACAAGTGGGGCATGGCGATTGACACGCTCGCCTGCATCGGCTGCTCGACGTGCGTCGTCGCCTGCCAGTCCGAGAACAACATCCCCGTCGTCGGCAAGGAGCAGGTCGCGCGCTCGCGCGAGATGCACTGGCTGAGAGTTGACGCCTACTTCAAAGGTCTCGCCGAGAACCCGGACGGCGTCTATTTCATGCCCGTGCCCTGTATGCACTGCGAGAACGCGCCGTGCGAGCCCGTCTGCCCCGTGAACGCGACCGTGCACGACGCGGAGGGCACGAACAACATGGTCTATAACCGCTGCGTCGGCACGCGGTATTGTTCGAACAACTGCCCGTACAAGGTACGCCGCTTCAACTTCCTGCTCTACCAGGACTGGAACACGCCTTCCCTGAAGCTGATGCGCAACCCCGAAGTCACCGTGCGCTCGCGCGGCGTGATGGAGAAGTGCTCCTACTGCATCCAGCGCATCCAGTACGCGAAGATCGAGTCGGAGAAGGAAGGCAGGCAGGTGCGCGACGGCGAGATCGTCACCGCCTGCCAAGCCGCCTGCCCGACCGAGGCGATCATCTTCGGGAACCTGAACGACCGGAACAGCCGCGTCGCCAAGTTGCAGGCGGAGAAGAGAAGCTACGGGCTGCTCTCCGAGTTGAACACGCGACCGAGGACGAAGTATTTGTCGGTGCTGCGCAACCCGAACCCGGAGATTCAAGGGGCGTAAGTTGGGGCGCGGGCGAGGGAAGTGAAAGAGGACTAGCGAGAATGTCGAGCCGCAGAATAGACGAGCCGCACGACTGGACGGGCGACATCCACACGACGCCGAACCCCGTCATCCAGCCGGGTCACACCTTCGGCTCGGTGACGGACAAGATCAGCGCGCTCGTCCTCTTCAAGCGCACGCCTCTGGGGTGGTGGATCGGCTTCGGCATCTCGTTCATGCTCGCCAACGTCCTGATGATGACGATCGGCTACCTCCTCCTCAAGGGCATCGGCATCTGGGGCAACAACCAGCCGGTCGGGTGGGCGTTCGCGATCATCAACTTCGTCTGGTGGATCGGCATCGGGCACGCGGGCACGCTCATCTCCGCCATCCTGCTCCTCCTGCGGCAGAACTGGCGCACCTCGATCAACCGCTTCGCCGAGGCGATGACGCTGTTCGCCGTCGCCGCCGCCGGCATCTTCCCGCTCTTCCACACCGGCAGACCGTGGCTCGCGGCGTACTGGCTCTTTCCCTACCCGAACACGATGAACATCTGGCCCAACTTCAGGAGCCCCCTGATGTGGGACGTGTTCGCCGTCTCGACCTACGCGACCGTCTCGGCGCTCTTCTGGTTCGTCGGGCTCGTCCCGGACTTCGCGACCTTGCGCGACCGCGCCAAGAGCCGCGCCTCCCAGATCGTCTTCGGGATGCTCTCGCTCGGCTGGCGCGGCAGCGCGCGCCACTGGCATCGGTACGAGACGGCGTACCTGCTGCTCGCGGGGCTCGCCACGCCGCTCGTGCTCTCGGTTCACACCATCGTCAGCTTCGACTTCTCCATCGGCATCGTCCCCGGCTGGCACGCCACGATCTTCCCGCCCTACTTCGTCGCGGGCGCGATCTACGCGGGCTTCGCGATGGTCTTGACGCTGACGATCCCCTTGCGGAAGTTCTACGGTCTCGAAGACTTCATCACGATGCGGCACCTGCGCAACTCCGCGAAGATCATGCTCGCGACGGGCTTGATCGTCGGCTACGGCTACATGATGGAGGCGTTCACGGCGTGGTATTCGGGCAGCGAGTACGAAGGCTTCATGATGAAGAACCGCATCTGGGGCGGGCCGTACAGATCGATCTACTGGCTGCTGATCCTGTGCAACGTGCTGGCGGTTCAAGTGCTCTGGTCGAAGCGCGCGCGCCACAACGTCTGGGTTCTGTTCACCATCGCGATGTTCGTCAACGTCGGCATGTGGTTGGAGCGGTTCGTCATCATCGTGACTTCCTTGCACCGCGACTTCGTGCCCTCCTCGTGGGGCATGTACCGCCCGACCATTTTCGACTTCTCGATGTTCTTCGGAACCATCGGCTTGTTCCTGACGCTCCTGTTCCTGTTCATACGCTTCCTCCCCGTCATCTCCATCTTCGAGATGCGCACGATCCTGCCGCAGGCGGCGTTGGACGAGGAGGCATTAGAGTCATGAGTACTGAGTGCTGAGTACTGAGTTTTAGTTTTCACTCAGTACTCAGCACTCAGTACTCAGTACTTTGTTTATGGCTCGAAAGCTCACCAGACCGACGGTTTACGGCGTGATGGCGGAGTTCGACGACCCGACCCACGCGGTGGCGGCGGCGCAGCACGCGCGCGCGGCGGGCTATACGCGCATGGACGCCTACTCGCCTTTCCCGATCGAGGCTCTGTCGGAGGCGGTGGGCTTGCCGAAGAACAACCTCCCGCTGATCGTGCTCATCGGCGGCATCCTCGGCGGGCTCGGCGGCTACCTGATGCAGTATTACCTGTCGGTCTGGAACTACCCGCTGAACGTCGGCGGCAAGCCCCTGCACAGCTGGCCCGCGTTCATCCCGATCACGTTCGAGACGACGGTCTTAGGCGCGGCGCTCTTCGCCGTCTTCGGGATGCTCGCCTTAAACGGCTTGCCGGAGCCGTACCACCCGGTCTTCAACGCGCCCGACTTCGCGCTCGCCACGCGCGACCGCTTCTTCCTGCTCGTCGAGTGGCGCGATCCGAAGTTCGACCGCGCGGTGACGGGGGATTTCCTGCGCGGGCTCGAAGGCGTCAAGGGCGTGAGCGAGGTGGAGTTCTGAAAGGCAAGTGAGCAGTAAGCTGTGAGCAGCGGGCAGAAAAAACTTGGGGGCACACACGCGCGGCGGACGGCGGCGCGCCTCGTCTCCGTCTGCTTACTGCTTACTGCCTACTGCTTACTCTTCACCGGCTGCCGTCAGGACATGCAGGATCAGCCGAAGTACGTCCCGTACCGACCGAGCAAGTTCTTCGCGGACGGCGAGTCGTCGCGCCCATACGTCGAGGGCACGATCCCGCGCGGGCATTTGAAGGACGACAGGTTTTTCTATCAGGGGAAGAACGAAGGGCAGGGCGCGACGAGTCAGACGACCGCCCCGGGCGGGCAGACGAACGCGGGCGGCGAGACGCAGACCGTGATGCAGACGGCGCAACCGAACATGCAAGGGGCGTCCGGTCAGCAGCCGGGCGGCGACGTGAACGTGCGCGGGAACGCCGGCGGGCGCGCGGGTCAGCGCGCGGGCGAGATTCAGTCGAACGCCGCGCCGGACGTGGTCAAAGAGTTTCCGTTCCCCGTCACGAGGCAGGTGCTCGATCGCGGTCAGGAGCGTTACCAAATCTTCTGCTCGATGTGCCACGGGCTCACCGGCTACGGTGACGGCATGATCGTGCGCCGGGGTTTTCGCCGACCGCCTTCGTACCACGACGACCGCCTGCGCAACGAGCCCGTCGGGCACTTCTTCGACGTCGTGACCAACGGCTTCGGCGCGATGCCCGACTACGCCGCGCAGATTCCGCCCGAAGACCGCTGGGCGATCATCGCCTACATACGCGCGCTCCAGCTGAGCCAGCAAGTCCCGGCGTCGCAGGTGCCGCCGGAGATGCGCGCGAAAGTTATGAGTATGCAGACGCAGGGCGGCGGGGGAGAGCAACACTGATGTCGGCGGCGACGCACGAACACACCTACAACGCCCCGCGCGCGGTTGACCGCGTGCAGAGCGTCGCCCTCGCCGTCGGCGTCGCCGCGCTGCTGCTCGCGCTCGCGCTCTCGTTCGTCAGTCCGGGCGGTTTCCCCGTCGCGTTCTGGCGACCGTACCTCGTCGCCTTCGTCTTCTGGACGGGCGTCGCCGTCGGCTCGATCCCGCTGATGATGCTGCACCACCTGACGGGCGGCGGCTGGGGCGTCGTCTTGCGGCGCATCTTCGAGGCGGCGACGCGCACGCTCCCGCTGCTCGCCGTGATGTTCCTGCCCGTCGCGGTCGCGGTCGTCACGCGCACGCTCTACCCGTGGACGTTCCCCGAACTCGCGCACGAGCACGTCGTCGAGCACAAGAAGTTTTTCCTCAACGTCCCGTTCTTCCTCGGGCGCACGGTCTTCTACTTCGCCGTCTGGTTCGCGCTCTCGCGCCCGCTCAACCGCTGGTCGCTCGCGCAGGACGACGAGCCCGATCCGCGCGTGCGGCGGCGCTTACGCGAGCGGATGCAGTCGGTGAGCGGACCCGGCATCGTGCTCTTCGGTCTGACGGTGTCGTTCGCCGCCGTGGACTGGCTGATGTCCCTGGAGCCCGAATGGTACTCGACGATCTTCGGGCTGCTCATCATGGCGGGCTTCGGGCTCTCGGCGTTCGCCTTCGCCATCGTCTGCGCCGTGTGGCTCTCGCGGCGGAACGAGGAGCTGGCGGCGGTCTATCAGCCGCGCTGGTTCCACGACCACGGGAAACTCCTGCTCGCCTTCATCATGCTGTGGGCATATTTTATGTTCTCGCAGTACCTGATCATCTGGGCGGGCAACCTGCCGGAAGAGATTCCCTGGTACTTGCGACGCCTGCGCGGCGGCTGGCAGTACGTCGCGCTCGCGATCGTCTTGCTGCACTTCTCGCTGCCGTTCGTCCTGCTCCTCTCGCGCGATCTCAAGCGGACGGCGAGACTCTTAGGCGCGGTCGCGGTGCTCGTCATCGTGATGCGCGTCGTCGATCTGTTCTGGACGGTCGCGCCGAGCGCGCTCGCGGCGGACACGACCTCCGCCCCGGCGACGACGTACGGCGCGGGCGCCGTGCTTTCTTACGCGATGAGCTTCATCGCGCCCGTGGGCTTGGGCGGGATTTGGGTGTGGTACTTCGCGCGCGAGTTGAAGAAGCGGCCCTTGCTGCCGCTCGGCGACGAGGGGTTGGAGGCGGCTCTGGAGCAGCCGCACGGGCATCATCATTGAAAGTATGAAGGATGAACGCGGGACGATGAAGTAAAAGCAAACTTCTTCACCTCATCGTTCATCGTCCCTCCTTCATCGTTTCGATCTTATGAGTTGGACGGGACACGACGGGAACGGTCACGGGCGCAAGTACGTGCACATCACGGAGACGCCGGACGTGCGCCACATCACGAACCCGGACGTGATGCACGAGGAGTCGGACGTTTCCATCAAGGGCGTCGGCGCGTTCGTCGGCGCGCTCGCCGCCGGGATCATCCTGATCGGCGTGCTGATGATCGGGCTCTGGAAGGGCTTCGAGAAGTATGCCGAGTACAAGGACGCGCGCATCCCGGTCTCGCCGATGGCGCGCACCGAACAGGAGCGGCTGCCGCCTCCGCCGCGCCTCCAAGCCGCGCCCGGCTTCGTGTCGCAAGACCCGCACGATCCGCACGATCCGCGTTTCAACTTCGAGCTGAAGGAGCCTTCAGCCGAGTGGAATCAGCTACGCGAGCGCTGGAACTGGGAGCTGAACAACCCGGCGGTCGTCGATCAGAACACGCAGACGATGCGCGTGCCGATTGACACGGCGAAGCAGATGCTCCTGAGTAAAGGTCTCCCTTCGCGACAGCAGCAGCCCGGCGAGCCGGGGCTCGACGGCATGGACGTGCCCTCCTATTCGAGCGCGGGGCGGCAGACGCAGAAGAAGACGACGAAGGTCGGCGGCGACGTGAAGTGAGCGGTGAGCAGTAGGCTGAGAACAGAAGGTGAGTGGTAGGTTGTGAGAAGTAAGCAGCAGTCACGGTCAGTCTTCGGCAAAGAGGCGTCGGGCGGCGCGCGGCGCGCCCCGCGCGCGTCGTCTTACGGCTTCGCGCTCTTACTGCTCACCGCTTACTGCTCGCTGCTCACCGCCTCCGCCCAGTACGCGCAGCCGCCGCAGGGCGGAACCTCCGCCGCGCTGGCGCCGAGCGCCCTGAGCGGGATCACGATTGACCAGCGGCTCGACAACCAGTTGCCGCTCGGCGCGACGTTCAAGGACGAGGCGGGCAACACCGTCCGGCTCGGCGACTACTTCGGCAAGGGAAAGCCCGTCGTCCTGACGCTCGTCTATTACAAGTGCCCGATGCTCTGCAATCAGGTCTTGAACGGCGTCGTCGGCGGCATCCGCGGTCAGGATTTTCTCGTCGGCAAAGACTTCGACGTGGTGACCGTGAGCTTCGACCCGCGCGAGACGCCGCAGGACGCCGCCGAGAAGAAGAAGATCACGCTCGGCGATCTCAGACGACCCGACGATCCGGTCGCCAAGGCGGGCTGGCATTTTCTGACGGGCGAGAAGTCGCAGATTGACGAGGTCGCCGACGCGGTCGGCTTCCGCTACCGCTTCGACGAGCGCACGCAGCAGTTCGCGCACGCCTCCGGGATCATGGTCGCGACGCCGCAGGGGAAGCTCTCGCGCTACTTCTACGGCATCGAGTACGCGCCGCGCGATCTGCGCCTCGCGCTCGTCGAATCTTCGGAAGGGAAGATCGGCTCGGTCGCCGACAAGCTAACTCTGTACTGCTACCACTACGATCCGGCGAGCGGCAGGTACGGCTTCGTCATCATGTCCGCGATGCGCGTCGTCGGTGTGGTGACGGTCTTCGGCGTCGTCGCGCTGATCCTGATCCTCAGGCGCGCGCAAGCAGGCGAGGCGGCTGCCGCGCGCGGGCGGGGTGCGGGCGCGGGGGGGACGGTTTAGACGAGAGATGCAGGTTCCACCAGTCCCATTCATGGCTGAGCGCGCGTCTTCGGTCTCGACGCAGTACGACGCGCTGTTCGGCTACATCACGGCGATCACGATCTTCTTCTCGGCGCTCGTCGCGATCCTGATCTTCTACTTCGCGGTCAAGTTCCGCCGCCGCGACCCGCTCGAAATCCCGCGCCCCTACGCCGGATCGCTCAAGCTCGAAACGATCTGGACGGTCGTCCCCTTCCTCATCGCGATGACGATCTTCGCGTGGGGATCGAGCCTGTATTTCACGCTCTACCGCGCGCCGAAGGAGGCGGTAGAGATTTTCGTCGTCGGCAAGCAGTGGATGTGGAAGTTCCAGCACACCGAAGGGCAGCGCGAGATCAACGAGCTGCACGTCCCCGTCGGCAGCCGCGTGAAGCTCACCCTGACGACCGAGGACGTGATCCACGCCTTCGCCGTCCCCGCCTTCCGCATCCGCACGGACGTCGTGCCCGGCAAGTACACCTACCTCTGGTTCGAGGCGACGAAGACGGGGCGCTTCCAGTTGTTCTGCTCGGAGTACTGCGGCACGAACCATTCGGGGATGAACGGCTACGTCGTGGTGATGGACCCGACGGAGTATCAGGCGTGGCTCGCGGGCGGCGGATCGGAGTCGCCCGCCTCGCAGGGCGAGAAGCTCTTCCAGTCAATCGGCTGCGCCACCTGCCACAAGCTCGACACGCAGGGGCGCTGCCCGAACCTGACCGGGGTGTTCGGCAAGCCGCAGCAGATGGCGGACGGCTCGACCGTCATCGCCGACGAGGCGTACATACGCGAGTCCATCCTGACGCCGCAGGCGAAGACCGTCGCGGGCTTCCAGCAGCTCATGCCGACGTACCAGGGGCAGTTGAGCGAGGAGCAGGTCTTGCAGCTCATCGCCTACATACGCTCGCTCGGCGGTCAGCCCGCGAGCACGACCGCGGGCTCGCGCACGACGACGACCGCGCCGGAGACGACCACGGGCGCGGTCTCGCCCGACTCGCAGCGCTCGAACCCGCTCTCCCCGACGCAGCCGCGCGGCAACGCGAACGGCTCCGCGGGCACGCAGGTTAACGCCGTCAACGCGAACCGCGGCGGCGGCACGAGCGCCCCGCGCGGCGGCAACAGCAACCGGTGAACACGGATCACGATTTACGATTCACGATAGACGATTCACGGCTTTGACATGAGGGTTGAAGTTTTATGAGTTCGATGGACGCACCGTTCCCGCCCGCCGCCGCGCCGCCGTCAACGTCGGCGGCTCAGGCGTCGCGCGCGCAGTTCCCGCACAAGAACTACATCAACGCGCACTACGGCGTCCTCTCGTGGCTGCTGACGAAGGATCACAAGCGCATCGCGCTCCTGTACCTCGCCTCGATCTCGCTCTTCTTCGCCTTGGGCGGCATCTACGCCATCTCCATCCGGCTCGAACTCCTGACGCCCGCGAGCGATCTCGTCCAGCCGCACACCTACAACAAGCTCTTCACGCAGCACGGCATCATCATGATCTTCTTCTTCCTCATCCCGTCGATCCCGGCGGTGCTGGGGAACTTCCTCGTGCCCTTGATGATCGGCGCGAAGGACTTGGCGTTCCCGAAGATCAACCTGCTCAGCTGGTACATCTACATCGTCGGCGCGCTCATCACGGTCTGGGCGCTCTTGAACGGCGGCGTGGACACGGGCTGGACGTTCTACACGCCCTACTCGACGACCTTCTCGAACACCTACGTGACGGTCGTCGGCATCGGCATCTTCGTCACGGGCTTCTCCTCGATCCTGACGGGCTTGAACTTCATCGTCACCATTCACACGATGCGCGCGCCGGGCATGACCTGGTTCCGGCTGCCGCTCTTCATCTGGTCAACCTACGCGACGAGCCTCATCATGATCCTCGGCACGCCCGTCATCGCGATCACGCTGCTGCTCGTCGCGCTGGAGCGGATCGCGCACATCGGCATCTTCGATCCGCGCATGGGCGGCGACCCCGTCCTCTTCCAGCACTTCTTCTGGTTCTACTCGCACCCGGCGGTGTACATCATGATCCTGCCCTCGATGGGCGTCGTCTCGGAGCTCATCTCGACCCACTCGCGCAAGAACATCTTCGGCTACACCTTCGTCGCCTTCTCCAGCCTAGCCATCGCAGTCTTCGGCTTCCTCGTCTGGGGTCACCACCTCTTCACGTCTTCGCAGTCCGTGTACGCC
>JAIVGV010000332.1 GCA_020201365.1 Acidobacteriota bacterium | reverse complement strand
GCGGCTACCCCGCCCCGCCCCCGCGCTCTCGGCTTTCACGCTGCCGCCGTGCGCCTCGACGAAGCTGCGCACGAGCGAGAGCCCGATGCCGAGCCCGCCGTAGAGTTTCGTCGTGGACATGTCAGCCTGCCGGAAGCGGTCGAAGACGTGCGGCAGAAACTCCGGCGCGATGCCGATGCCTTCGTCCTCGACCGCGACGCGCAAAGCCTGCCCCTCGCGCCCGCAACTGACGCGCACGCGCCCGCCGTCCGCGGAGAACTTGACGGCGTTGGCGAGCAGGTTCCAGAAGACTTGCACGAGGCGCGTGCGGTCGCCCTCGATCCGCGCGCCTTCGTCGCCGCCGCACGGCGAGAGCTCTACGCGGACGCCGCGCCTGTCGGCTTGCGCGCGCACGGTCTCGACCGCCTCCCGCAGCACGGAGTCGAGCCGCAGGGGCGCGCGATCAATCCGCATCTTGCCGTTCAGGATCGCGGACATGTCCAGCAGGTCGTTGATCAGGCGGGCGAGCGCCTGCGAGTTCTTGTCTATGACGTCGAGCCCGTGCCGGAAGTCTGCGGGCTCGACGTCGGCGCTCCCGAGCAGGTGCACCCAGCCGACGATGGGCGTCAGGGGCGTCCTCAGCTCGTGCGAGAGCGTGGCGAGGAAGTCGTCCTTCGCGCGGTTCGCCTCCTGCGCGCGCTCGAACAGGCGCGCGTTGTCCACGGCGAGCGCGGCGCGGCGCGCGAGCTCTTCCGCCACGCGCAGCTCGCGCTCCGTGTAGCGGCGCGCGGACTCGGCGGAGATGAACGAGAGCGCGCCGAGCGTGCGACCGCGCGCGCGCAGCGGCACGGTCATCGCCGACGCGACGCCGAGCCGCCGGAGCATCCCGCGGTGCTCGGCGTCGGGGATCGCCCCGGCGAGCACGTCGTCCGTCATCTCGGTGAGCAGGTCGGGCTCGCCCTCGCGCAAGACCTTGACGACGGTGTGGCGCGAGGCGGGCGCGACGGGGAAGCGGCGCTGCATCTCGCGCCACGCCGCCTCGCGCTCGGGGTCGCGGTGCGCGGCGACGAGGCGCGTGATCGCGCCGCCGTCTTCGACGAGATCGACGAGGCAGTAGTCGGTGAGGTAGCGCGCCGACATGCGCGCGACGGCTTCGAGCGTCGCCGCGTAGTCGAGCGAGGAGGCGAGCACGGTCGTCGCGTCGCTCAAAAACTTCTCCTCCTCCTCCTGCTCGCGCCGCTCGGTTATGTCCGAGACGACGGCGACGAAGCCCCGCACCGCGCCCTCGTCGTCGCGGCGCGGGACGTAGGTGGCGTGCATGAAGCGGCGACCGACGTTGCGGTAGGGGACTTCCGACTCGAACTCGACGCGCCGCCCCGCGAGCACCGCCTCGACGTGGTGGCTGAGCGCGGCGTAAGCCTCCTCGCCGAGCACTTCGGGGATGCGCCTGCCGACGATCTCCTCGCGCGCGAGGCCGAGGCGCGCGGCGAACGGCTCGTTGACGAAGATGTAGCGGGCGTCGCGGTCGCAGGAGGAGATGAAGAGGGGCGCGCTGTCGGTGACGATCTGGAGCTCGCGCCGGCTCTCGACCAGCTCGACCTCGGCGCGCTTGCGCTCGGTCACGTCGCGCTGCGTGCCCCAGACGCGCCGCAGCAGCCCGCCCTCGATGATGCCGACGAGGTTGTTCAGGAAGTATTTGTTGTTGCCGTCGCGATCAAGCTCTTGGGACTCGGCGTCGGTCAGCCGGTAGCCCGCGCGGATCGCGGCGCGCAGGTACGCCATGTTCTCTTCCGTGCGCGGCAGCATGTCGCCGAGGCGCGAGCCGTGCAGCTCCTCGGCGCGTGAGAAGCCGTACATGCGCGCCATCACGTCGTTGCACTCGGCGAGGTAGCCTTCCCGGTAGTAGCGCTCGATCTGCTCCGCTTCGGGGAGGCTGACGGGGATCGGGGCGGCGAACTCGATGCGCCAGATCGCCTCGGAGCTTTGCGCGACGAAGGCGCGGTAGCGCTCCTCGCTCTCGCGCAGCGCCTCGTCGGCGCGCTTGCGCTCCGTGATGTCGCGCACGATCTCTAAGATCGAAGCGACCTCGCCCCGGTCGTCTCTGATCGTCGCCCAGCGGCTCTCGACGACGATCTGCGCGCCGTCCTTGCGCGTGTGTCTGAGCTCGCCCTCCCAGAAGCCCTCGCGCCGCAGGCTCGCGTAAATCTCCGCGAGCGGGATCGGCGTGACGGTCTTTAACAACTCGTGCGGCGAGCGAGCGAGCGCTTCTTCTTTCGTGAACCCGTATGTTCTCTCCGCCCCGCGGTTCCAGAGCGTGATCGAGTTGGAAGGATCGCGCAAAAAGATCGCGTCGTAAGCCTGCTCGATGACTTCGGACTGCTCGCGCAGCGCGGCTTCCGCGCGCTTGCGCTCCGTGACGTCCGCGACGAGCGCGACGACGCCCGCCGCCTCGCCGCCCTCGCCGAGCAGCGGCGAAGTCGAGATGCTGACCTCGACGGTCGAGCCGTCCTTGCGCACGCGCTTCGTCTCGTAGCCCGAGAAGATCGTGCCGCCGACGGCGGCGCGGTGGTTGCGCTCCATCTCGGCGCGCCCCTCTTCGGGCACGGTCGGCAGGGGCTCGCCTAAGACTTCTTCCTGCGACCAGCCGTAGATGCGCTCCGCCGCCGGGTTCCACGAACGCACGAGCCCTTCGCGGTCGAGCGCGACGATGGCGAGCGGCGACGCCTTGATGATCGCTTCGAGCTTGAAGTTCGACTCGCGCAGCTCGCCGACCGTCCGCTCAAGCTCGCGCCGCCGCGCGGCGACCTCGCGCGCCAGCTCGGTCAGGTCGCGGCTCTGGCTCGCCAGCTCGTGCTGCAGCAGCTCGCGCGTCAGCTTGATCTCGATCAGGTTCTCGGCGCGCGCGCGCAGCTCCTCGGCGACGAAAGGCTTGGTCATGTAGTCCTGCGCGCCCTCGCGCAGCAGGCGCACGCGCTCCGCCTCGTCGCCCGCGGCGAGCACCATCACGGGCACGTCGCGCAGCCGCCCCTCGGCGCGCACGGCGCCGACGAACTCCTCGCCCGTCATGCCCGCCGACGCCGCGTCGCACACGATCAGGTCGGGCTCGACCGAGCGGGCGCGCTCCAACGCCTCGCGCCCGCCGCCCGCCGACTCGACGCGGCAGCTCTCGCAGACCGACTCGGCGACGCGGCGCGAGGTCTCCGCGTCGTCCGCCGCGACGAGCACGAGCGGCGCGAGCGCGAGCCGCTCCAGGCGCGAGAGCGGCAGCGGCATCTGCGCCGCGGCGAGCGCGCCGCCGCCGCCTTGAGCCTCCCCGCTCAGCGCGCGCGACTTCACCTCTTCGAGTTCCTTGGCGCGGCGGTAGAAGGTCTCGAGCTGCCGGTTGGCGGCTTCGAGTTCGAGCCTGCGCCGCTCCGAGAGCTTCGCGTCGCGCACGAGCGCGAGCGCGCGCGGGACGAGCGGCGGGAGCGCGACCGCCGTGCCGACCGAGGCGACCGCCGTGACGAGCTTCAGGTAGCCCGCGAGCCAATAGACGGGCGCGCGGAAGGTCGTCCAAGCCTCCATGAAGTGGGTCGAGCCGCAGGCGACGATGAAGACGCCGAAGGCGAGGAAGACCCAGTGGAAGGGGATGTCGCGCCGCGCGCGGTTGACGAGGTAGGCGAGCGTCAGAGAGATCGAGACGTAAGCCGCGCCGATGAGCAGGTCGGAGACGAAGTGGAGGCTGACGAGCGGAGCGATCTGCAAATAGCAGTTGTAGTGGGTCATGAAGGAGTCGCCGCCCGCGCCCGTGGCGAACAGGTTGCGCCACAGCCCCGGCACGGCGAACAGCATCAACGCCATCACGACGACGAGCGCCGCGCCGTACCGCACGAGCGACGACCGACGGATCACTCTCAGCATGCCCTTACACCTCTGGGACGGACTACGAAACGAAGCGCGCCGCCGCGCGGGGCGCTTCCCCGCCCGGAACCGTGACGCCCGCTGACTGACTTTTTGGACGGAGCGAGGAAGGCGCGAAAAGGCTACGCTCCGCGCCGCGCGGCAGTCAAGAACGAAGAGGTCGGAGGTCGGAGGTCGGAGGTCAGCGAGTTTGACTTCGCTGACCTCCGACCTCTAACCTCTGACCTCTATCACGATGTATCCGGTCGGCAACCTCTTCATCCCCGCGGAGCACGGGCGGCTCGAAGCGATCATCAAGGAGCCGCGCGGCGGCGACGCGGCGGCGCGCGGCGCGGCGCTCGCCCTGCACCCGCACCCGCTCCACGGCGGCACGATGCACAACAAGGTCGTCTTCCGCGCCGCCCGCGCCCTCAACGAGGCGGGCTGCGTGACTTTGCGCATCAACTTCCGCGGCACGGGTCAGAGCACGGGCGCGCACGACTACGCGCGCGGCGGCGAGCAGCAGGACGCGGCGACGGCGCTCGACTACCTCGCCGAAAAGTATCCGAGCCTCCCCGTCGTCCTCGCGGGCTTCTCCTTCGGCGCGCGCGTCGGGCTCGAAGTCGGATGCAAGGACTCGCGCGTCCGCGCCGTCGTCGGCATCGGCACGCCCGTCTCCATCGCCGAGCGCGGCTACGACTTCTCTTTCCTGCGCGACTGCCGCAAAGACCTCCTCTTCGTCCACGGCGAGCGCGACGAGTTCGGCGACGCGGAGACTCTCAGGCGACTCGTCGCCGAGATTCCCGCCGAGGCGCACGCGCGCCTCCACGTCGTCCGCGGCGCGGGGCACTTCTTCGACGAACAACTTGATGAACTGACGCGCGTGATACGCGAGTGGGCGGAAGGGGAGTTGGGAAGGATGAGGGGTGAGGGGTGAAGAAGAGATCATTCGCGCTGAATGATCTCTTCTACACCCCTCACCCCTCATCCTTTTCTTCGTAGAGTCGCTCGATCACGTCGCGGTATTTTTCGCCAACGACGCGGCGCTTCACTTTCAGCGTCGGGGTGAGTTCGCCGCCCGCGACCGAAAGCTCGCAGGGGAGCAGCGCGACGCGCTTGACGCGCTCGTAGCGCGCCAGCCCGGCGCACTGCGCCTCGACCTGCCGGCGGAGGAGATCGTTGACGCGCTGGTCGCGGCACAGCTCTTCGGGCGTGCGCGCGGCGATGCCTTTGAACTCGGCGTAGGCGCGCAGCTCAGCCCAGTTCGGGACGACGAGCGCGGCGGGGAACTTGCGGCGGTCGCCGACGAGCACCACCTGGCTGACGAAGCGCGAGCGCTTGATGCACTGCTCGACGACCTGCGGCGCGACGTACTTGCCGCCCGAAGTCTTGATCAGCTCCTTCTTGCGATCCGTGATGCGCAGGTAGCCGTCTGCGTCGAGCACGCCCACGTCGCCCGTCCTGAACCACCCGCCTTCCGTGAACGCGGCGCGCGTCTCTCCGGGCTTGTTGTAGTAGCCGCGCATCACGTTCGGACCTTTGACGAGTATCTCGCCGTCTTCGGCGATCTTCACCTCGACGTTCTTGATCGGCTTCCCGACCGTGCCGATGCGGTTCTCTTCCAAGTTTCCGGCGGCGATGACGGGCGAGGTCTCGGTCAGCCCGTAGCCCTGCACGATGGGCAGCCCCGCGCCGAGGAAGGTGTAGCCCAAGTCCTCGGGCAAGGGCGCTCCGCCCGACACGAACAGTCGCATCCGCCCGCCGACAGCCGCGCGCAGGTTTCGATAGACGAGGAAGTCCGCGATGTCGTGTTGCAACTCCAGCAGCGGCGGGACTGTTTCGTGCGCCTTCACGAGCCGCGCCCAGCGCTTCGCCGCGTCGAGCGCCCACGCGAGAATCTGCGCGTTGCGCCGTCCCCGCGCGGCGGCTCGCTCCTTCGCGCGCTCCAGAATCTTCTCGAAGAGTCGCGGCACGCAGAGCATCACGGTCGGTCGCACCTCGCGCGTGTTCGCGCCGATTGATTCGACCGACTCGGCGAAATAGACGCTCATGCCGTGGTGCAGGTACATGTACATCCCCAAGCGCTCGAAGACGTGCGAGAGCGGGAGCACCGACAGGACGACGTCCGTCTCCGCGAACGCGAGGTGACCGGAACTGTCAATGAGGTTGGTGACGAGGTTCGACTGCGTGAGCATCACGCCTTTGGGCTCGCCCGTCGTCCCCGAGGTGTAGATGATCGTCGCGAGGTCTTCCGCGCGGACGGCGCGCGAGAGTTCTTCGATCAGGTTCGGCTGTTCGTCTTGAAGTTGGTGCCCGCGCGCGGAGAGTTCGGCGAGCGTGAGCGTGCGCGGGCTCTCGTCAACGCCTCCGCCGTCGAAGAAGACGATGCGTTCGAGCGCCGGCACCTCGCCGATCGCTTCCGCGATGCGCTCGTAGGCGGCGCGGTGCTGGACGAAGAGGACGCGCGCGCCGGAGTCGTTCAAAATGTAGGAGACCTGCGGGGGCGCCTGCGTCGGGTAGATGGGCACGTCAACGATTCCGGCGAGCTGGCAGCCCGCGTCCGTGAGCACCCATTCGGGTCGGCTCTCGGAGAGGACGGCGACGCGGTCGCCGCGGCGCACGCCGAGCGCGTAAAGACCGAGACCGACCGAGCGCGCGCCCTCGATCAGCGCGCGCGAGGAGATCGAATGCCACGCGCCTTCGCGCTTGAAGTTGAGCGCGTCGGGCTTGCGGTGGACGCGCGCGGCGCGTTTGAAGACTTCGGCGAGCGTCGTCGGCACGGGCTCGCGCGCGTCGTTCGTGTGTCCGTGCGTGTCGGGGGCGGGCATCGTCAGTTGCAGACTCCGTCGAGGATGATGTCGAGCGCGGCGTCGGCGAGCGGGGCGAGCTTGTAGCGGCGGCGCGAGAGAATCCAGTTGGTCGCCATCTCGTCGAGCGCGCCGAAGAAGACCTTCGAGACGATCTTCGGATTGAGGTTTGCGCGGAAGACGCCCGTGCGCTGCCCGTCCTCGAACGTCTCGCGGATGAGAGTCAGGTATTCCGCGAGCCCGGCGGCGGAAAATTCTTCCATGAACTTCGTCGAGCCGCGCAGCTCGACCTGGAAGACGATCGCCAGGTCGCGGTCGTCTCCGAGTCGTTCGAGGTGGAGGCGCGCGATGCGGCGCAGGCGCTCGCGCGGGTCTGTGACGCCCTCGATCAGCTCGCGCGCCTCGGCGATCAGCACCTCGACGCCGCGGTCGAAGATCGAGCGCAGGATCTCTTCCTTGCTCTTGAAGTAGAGGTAGACGGTGCCGTCGGCGACGCCCGCGACCTTCGCCACGTCGGCGACCTTCGCGTTGAAGTAGCCGCTCTGCGCGAAGACCTTGATCGCGGCGCGCAGGATCGCCTCGCGCTTGTCCGCGACTTGGGCGCGCGGGCTCGTCGGCAGCGTACGCTGTGAACGCATCGGGGGAAGCCCTCGGCTCGGCTCGGCTCGGCTCGTCGGGCTGAGCCGGCGGCGCGCGTCTGAGTGACGACTCATTCAGTCGTGGCGACCCGGCAAGCGTAACCTTCGGCGCGCGGAAAAGGCAAATCAGCGGTGCGTGAAAGTCTCTTCGCGGTCGCGCGAGTCGTAGTCGCCCTCCCGGTCGCGCGCGTCCGCGCCCGCGCCGTCTTCGGTGACGACGCGGAGCTGACCGCCGCGGACGTTGAGATCGCGCTGCGGGTTGGGGATTTCGATCCGGGCTTCTTTGAAGAGGCGCGCGATGCGGTAGTTGATGTCGCTCTTGATCTTCTGGTGGCGGCGCGGGCGATCGGTCCAGACGAGGAGGCGGAAGTCGAGCGTGAAGTCGCCGAAGCCCACGAGCTGCACCGTCGGCTTCGGCTCTTCGAGGAGGTACTCGACGCCTTCCGCCGCGCGCAGTAAGGTCTCGGTGACGTGATCAACGTCCGAGTCCGAGGCGACGCCGACGGGGATCGAGATGCGCGAGCGCACGTCCGGGTGCGACCAGTTGATCAGGTTGTGGCTGACGAGCTTCGAGTTGGGGACGAAGACGGCGATGCGGTCGTTCGTCATCACGGTCGTCGTCCGCAAGCGAATGGTCTTGACCCTGCCCTCGACGGTCTTGCTGTCCACGCCGACGGTCACGAAGTCGCCGACGCGCACCGGGCGCTCGAAGAGGAGGATGAAGCCGGACGCGATGTCGTTGGCGATGTACTGCAAGCCGAAGCCGATGCCGACCGAGAGCGCCGTGAAGACGACGGCGAGCGACGTGAAGTCGGCGTTGAAGCCGACGCGCAGGGCGAAGAGCGCGCCGAGCGCGACGACGGCGTAGTGCGTCAGGCGCAGGATCGTGTATTGCAGACCGGGGTCGAGCCGCTTGTGCGCGGCGAAGCGCGTCTCGAGGAAGCTGCGCAGCCAGCGCGAGACGAAGAGCGCGGCGAAGAAGACGAAGAGCCCGAAGACGAGCGTGGCGAGCGAGACCTTCAGCGTGTCGCCGATGTGGAACTGCCGGTTGATGTAGTCGTCCCAGACGCGCGCGTACCAGTCCACCTTCGCGGCGGTCGGCGCGTTCGCGGGCGGCGCGGTCGGCGCGGGCGCGGGCTGCTGCGCCGCCGCGCCCGCCGCCTGCCACAGCCACACGGACAGCGTTGCCAAACGGTTCATCGTCAACATCCCTTCGCCCTCCCCTCGCACGCTCCCGCCGCGCCTCTGGCGGGCGCGAAAGAGGACAGCCGCCCGCGACGTCCGTAACGGGGGCGGCTGTCGTCCCTATTCTAACTCCGCGGCGGCTTACTGTTTAGGCTCGCGCACCCACTTCTCGCCGTAGAAGCTGACGTTGGCGGCGTTCGCTTCGTACTGGTCTGCGAGCAGGGTGAGCACGGTCGCGCCGTTGAGCGCCGTCTGGTAAGAGACGAAGCGGTAGCGCGAGAGCTTCCCGCCGCGCTCGCGAAAACCGATTATCCCCGATCCCAGCTCGACCGTCCCGACGCCGCCGCCGCGAACGATCTGGCGGTTCGCCACGCCCGCGAACTGCGACTTGTAGCTCCCGTCGGCTGCGATGATGTAGCTCGCGCCGTGCGCCACGGTGGAGCTGCCTGCGTAGGCGCCGCTCGGGGTGACGTAGTCCAGGCTGCTGTCGCCGCCGCTGCGCCACTCGCCCACCAGGTCGGCGATGGTGACGGAGGTCTTCGGGGCCTGCGCCTTCAGGGGGAGCTGCCGCACGCCATCCAAGAATAAGGAAACGACCGGCTCGAGGCTGTTGAACGTCTGGCGATCCGGCGTGACGACCAGCACGGGGAGCACGCTCCCGCC
>JAIVGV010000229.1 GCA_020201365.1 Acidobacteriota bacterium | reverse complement strand
GTCCTTGTCTATGTACATCGAGCGCTTCGTCATCGAGAGGAAGGTCTGCGTCGGCAAAAGGTAACGACCGAGCGCGGTGTGATTCACGCGCGCCGTCATCTCCTGGATCGGATCGAGCGAGTAGCCGATGCGCCAGATCATGAAGTCGGCGTTCGAGCGCAAACCCGTGATCGAGTAGCAGTGCATCAGCAGGTCGCCCCGGTACGCCTCGAACGCCTCGGCGAACTCGCGCTTCGACGCCTCGCGCTCCTCTTCCGCGAGCATCCGCCATTCGGGGCGCACGGAGTAGAAGGTGAAGTTGACGAACTGGCGCGGGAGCGTCTGCTTCGGCGCTTCCTCCGAGACCTGCGCGCCGCGCTCGGCGAGGCGCAGCGAGCCGCGAGAGGCGGTGGGCTGTACGTTGTCCGTGCTCATAACTCTTCCGTCCTTCCGGGGAGACTTTCGTGGCGACGACGGGTCGCGCGCGGGCGTCGGGGTGCGGTGGCGACGCTGTCGTTTCAGGCGCGTGCTATTGTGCTCGGCAACGCGCGAGATTGCAAACCGCCGCGCGCGCGAATATGCCCCGGCGCGCCCCCGCTTCCAACCCACGCGCCCGCTGCGCTATACTCGCGCCGTTTTCACCCGCAAAAAATTTGGAGACCGATCAACGAATGAACCGCACCAAGCTCGCAATCGCGCTCGCAGCCGCCGCGCTCGCCGCCGCCGCCGCCGCCTGCAACTCGAACACGGCGACGAACTCGAACCTCGGCGCGAGCGGCAACCGCACCGTCACCGTCAACGCGCCGAACGCGAACGCCGCGAACACGAACGGCGCGGACGCCGAACTCGCCGCCGCGCGCACGACCTACAACAACACCTGCTCCAAGTGCCACCAGGCGAGCGGCGAGGGCGGCGTGGTTGACGTTGACGGCGACAAGCTGCGCGTCCCCAGCTTCAAGGGCGGGCACGCGCTCAAGCATTCGGACGAGGAGTACGTCAAACAGATCACGAACGGCGGCGAGGGGATGCCCAAGTTCAAGGGTCGCCTCACGCCCGAACAGATCAACGGTCTCGTCCGCTTCATCCGCACGGAGTTCCAACGGGGGCTCACCACGGGCGGCGCGACGAACGCGAACAAGTGACGCCGCGCGTGCTAGTCTTTCGACAGACGCACACGCTCGCGCACCCGTAGCTCAGTTGGATAGAGCGTCGGACTTCGAATCCGCAGGTCGTCCGTTCGAGTCGGACCGGGTGCATTAGCAGGGGCGCTTTTTTAAGCGCCCCTCATTTTTTTTGCCCAGACCTACCCCCAAGCCACACCTTCCCGCCAGCCCGCCGGGTAAAAAAATTTTGGAACCCCTTGCCCCGGCTTGCGTGTCTGTGATATGACCGGAATACGATTCTGGTCAGGAGTCAAACAAGCCTATGAAAGCTGCCATCGCGCGCGAAGAGACGCGCGATCTCATCCTCGACGCCGCCGACCGCCTGCTCGCCCGCTACGGCTACAGGAAGATGACCGTTGACGACATCGCGCGGGAGGCGGGCATCGGCAAGGGGACGATCTACCTCCACTTCAAGAGCAAGGAGGAGGTCGCGCTCTCGCGCATCGACCGCGTCATCGAGCAGTTGAAGGATCGCCTGCTCGAAATGGCGCGCACTACCCATCCCGTGCCCGAGCGCCTGCGCCGGATGCTCCTGGAGCGCGTGCTCTTCCGCTTCGACGCCGTGCAGCACTACACCGAGAGCCTCAACGACATCTTCGCCACCGTCCGACCGGGGCTGCTCGCGCGCCGCGAGCGCCACTTCGCCGACGAGGCGGCGATCTTCGCCGAAGTCTTGAAGGAGGGGCGCCGCGCGGGCGTCTTCGCCTTCCGCGACACGCGTGCCACGGCGCGCGCCTTCATCGTGGCGACCAACGCGCTGCTCCCCTACACGCTGAGCGTCCGCGAGCTGGGCGAACGCAAGCGCGTCGAAGAGGAGACCGCGCAGATCGCGCAGCTCATCATCAACGGACTCCTCGTCACGTCGAGCGGCATGAGAGCCGACCGAGCAAAGGTAAGGAGGTTGACGAAATGAACATGTTGTCGATCCGTAAGGCTTACTCCGCGACGCTTCTGGCTGCGCTTTTAGCCGTCGCCTCTCTCGCCCAGACCCCCGCGCCTCAGCCGCCCGCGGATCACCCGCTCGACGCGAAGACGCGACAGTAACTCGGCGACATCATCACGCACCTGATCGAAAACCTGTACGTCCTGCCCGACGCCGGAAAACAGATCGCGGCGCGGGCGCGCGCGAAGTTCTCCTCGGGCGCTTACGACTCCGTCACCAGCCCCGCGCAGTTCGCCGAGGCGCTCACCAGAGACCTGCGCGAGATCGGCAAGGACAAACACCTCTACGTCCGCTACGACCCGTCGGCGGCGGGCACGCCCGTCGTGACGACCGCCGAGTGGGACAGCCAGCTGCGACGCAACCGCGCCGAGCGAGCCGCGCGCCGCGGCGACGACGACGAGGGCAGAC
>JAIVGV010000331.1 GCA_020201365.1 Acidobacteriota bacterium | reverse complement strand
CACCTCTACGTCCGCTACGACCCGTCGGCGGCGGGCACGCCAGTCGTGACGACCGCCGAATGGGACAGCCAGCGGCAGCGCAACCGCGCCGAGCGCGCCGCGCGCCGCGACGACGACGGGGGCAGGCTGATGGAGCCCGACGCGCGTCAGGCGGAGATGCTACGCCGCTCGAACAACTACTTCCGGCGCGTCGAGCGTCTGGAGGGCAACGTCGGCTACCTCGATCTCGGCGGGTTCGCGCCCGGCGGCGCGGCGCGCGAGACGGCGGCGGGCGCGATGGCGTTTCTCTCGAACACGGACGCCGTCATCATAGACCTGCGCCGCTGCCCCGGCGGGTCGGGCGACATGGTGGAGTTCCTCTCCAGCTACTTCTTCGGCGCGGAGCCGCGCGTGCTGATGAAGATGTACTTCCGCCCGACCGACTCGTCCGTCGAAAGCAAGACCGTCGCGAACGTGCCGGGGCGGCGGATGCCTACGACAGACCTCTACATTCTCACCAGCCCCTCGACGGGCTCAGCCTGCGAAGCGTTCTCCTACAGCCTACAGCAGTACGGGCGCGCGAAGATCGTCGGCGAGCCGACGGCGGGCGCGGGCTACGCAAACTCGCTGGAGTTGATCGGCGCGGGCTTCACGCTCTCGGTCTCCGTCGGGCGTCCCGAGCACCCGCGCTCCGGCAAGGGCTGGGAGGGCGTCGGCGTGCAGCCGGACATCCCCGCCCGCGCCGCCGACGCGCTCGCGGTCGCACACGCCGGGGCGCTCAAAAAACTCGCGGCGGCGACCACCGACGAGGGGCGAAAGCGAGATTTGACGGCCGCCGCGCGCGCCGTCGAAGCGAGCCTTAACGCCGCGCCGGTCGCGCCGACGGCCTTGCAGGGTTACGTCGGGAAGTACGGCGAGAACAAGACGATCACGGTTCAGGACGGCTCGCTCTACTACCAGCGCATCGGCGGACGCGGCGGAAAGCTCGTCGCCCTGCCGGCCGCAGACACCTTCAATCTTAACGACGACGCGAAGATCACCTTCGTCCGCGACGCCGCGGGCAACGTCACGGAGATGATCATCACCTGGAAGGACAGACCCGAAGAGCGACTAAGGCGCGCGCCGCTGCCACCGACGCCGACGCCCTGAGCGCGACTCCGAAGCGCGACGGATCAGACAAACCTTTCAGTCCGTCAGTCGCCGCCGAGCGCGCGCACCGCGACGCGGTGTCCGCCGATCTCGCCTTCCCACAGGGTCGTCCCGGCGCACTCGTGCCGCAGGTATTTCCAGAGCGCGCCGCGCTCGTACTCGTCCAAGTCCGATGGGATGAGATCGAAGACGGCGCGCGAGGCGACGACGACGAGCTTGCGGCGCGGGCGCGAGACGGCGACGGTCAAACGTCTGGGCTCAAGCAGGAAGTCGCTTTCGGCGCGCGCGAACTCTCGATCCGAGACGGTCGCCGAGACGACGACGAGATCGCGCTCGCCGCCCTGAAAACGCTCAACCGTGTCAACCGAATCGCGTAGTTGCGGCACGCGCGCTTGCAGCAGAGACTTCTGCGCGCGGTGCGGCACGACGACGCCGACGCCGCGCTCCGCGTCGAGCTGCAACTTCCCGAACGCGACGCGCGCGATCTCCGCGACGAGCGCCGCCTCGAACTCGTTGGACTGTTGCGAGCCGGTCTCGTCGTGCTCGACGACGACGAGCGGGTGCGCGGGAGAGAAGACCGCGGCGAGCCAGCCGCTTAGATCGTCGGGCGCGGCGAGTCGCCCGCGGTTCGAGGAGCGGAAGTTAACACCGTCTTCGGCGTAAACGTGGCGGCGCAGAAACTCCGCGATCTCGGCGGGGATGCGGAACGACTCGTCGAGCGCGGCGGACGCGAAGCCGAGAGCGCGCAGGAACTCGAAGATCGAGAGGTGCGGCTTCGCGATCTTCAGATCGCGCCGGCTCTCGGCGTCCCAGGCGTGCGCGAGGATCGGCGGCATCTGCCGGTGGTCGCCGATGGCGAGGAACTGCCCGTCGTCGCGCAGGAAGGCGGCGGCGGTCAGCGCCTCGGCGACGCCCATCTGCGACGCCTCGTCAACCACGACCAAGTCGAAATACTTCTCCGACCAGTCAACCGCGCGACCGCGCGACGCGCCGTCTTTGACGAGCTTGTAGAGCCCGCCCGGCGTGCCGCCGACGACTAGGAGCGGCTCGCCGAGCAGCATCTCCCACTGCTCCGCCGCGCTCAAGTCCTCGTCGCCGCCCGCGTAGATTCGCTCGACGCCCGCGGGCACGTCCTCGCCCGCGTCGTTCGAGACCTTCGCGATCCTCAACGTTGCGAGCGGCGCAACGCGCGCGTCGCTTCCCGCGCCGTCTCTCAGCTCGCGTGCGCGGCGCGCGATTGATCCGAGTGCGATCTGCGTGGCGGCGTGAGTCTTGGCGCAGACGGCGACGCGGAAGGGGCGCGCGGGCGTCGAGAGAGCGAGGGCGCGCGCGAGCACCGCGAAGCCGAGCGTGTGGCTCTTGCCCGTGCCCGGCGGACCCTGAAGGACGACGACGCGATCCGCGACGAGCGAGCCGACGACGCGGCGCTGCGCCTCCGTGAGCCCGCGCGGCTGTTGCGTGCGCGAGGCGAGCGCGGCGATCTCCTCCGCGTCGCGCAAACGTCGCGGGCGGACGGGGCGCGGTCGCTTCGCCCCTTCGGCGTCGCACATCCAGCGGTAGAGGCTGTTCGTCGCGGCGTGGCGGCAGGCGTCGAGGAACTTGTCCGAGTTGAGATCGTCCGCCATCTCGTCCGCCGTGTAGAGCGCGCCCGCGTCGGGCTTGAAGAGGCGGTGCGGGAAGCGGAAAGCGGAGTTTTTAAAACTCATCGGCAGCAGCCGAAGCTCCGCGCGCTCGCCGTCGAATTGCTCGACGACGGCGAGGCGACCGCGCACCAGCTTCGACGCGGGGAGCGCGCGCCCGTCTTCGTCCGCGAGCGGGTTGACGACGATCCAGTCGCCCTCGCGAAACTTCAGGACGGGCGGCGACGCCGCGAATCCTACGTCAACCGATTCACCAACCGAGACGGAATCGTCGTCGCCTAGTGCGTTCGCGACGGCGAACGTCGCGCGCTCGCCGCCCTCGTCTTTCGCGTAAGACTCGCAGCGCAGCAGGAGCGTGCGCCCGGTCTGCGCGCGCTCTGGCGGCGTGAGCGCGAGGTGGAGCATGAGCGCCTGCGTGCGCGCGTGGTGTTCGAGGAAGAGGAAGTCTTCGAGCGCGCGGCTCAAGGGGACGGACGCCGGATCGCTCTCCACCTCGTCGAGCCGCGCGAGGCGGAGCGGCTGCTTCTCGACCTGCCGGTTCTTGTAGCGGAAGCTCTCCTCGATGTGACGCAACGCCTTGCAGCGCAGGGACGCGAGCGCGCGAACGTCTCCCATCGAGACGTTCGCGAAGAGGCGGACGAAGCCGCGATCTTCTTCGCGCATGCCGGGCGACTCGGGCATGAGCCCCCACGCCGAGTAGGCGTATTCGAGCGGAATCTCCGTGCCGAAGCGCGCGGACGATTCGACCGTGAAAGCGCCGCGCTCCTTCGCCTCGGCGGGCGTGAGCTGCCGCGTCTCTGCGTCGCGCGCGAATGGTCGCGTGTTGTCGAAGACGCGCGCGCGAAACATCTTCTGAATCTCGCCGTCGGCGCCTTCCCAGCGAAAGCCCAGCTCGCGCGCCACTTCGTAGAGGTTCTGGCAGATTGCGGAGAGGTTCAGCCGCTCGCAGACCTCTTCCGCGAGGAAGGAGATCATGGACTGCGTGAGCGCCGGGTGCGAGGTGAGCAGATCGTAGAACGCCGGGACGGCGCAGAGCGCGTCGAAGTGGCGCGCGAGCGCGTCGAGCAGGGAGCGCTGGCTGCGGCGGTCGAAGAGATAGACGTGGACGGGCGCATCCTCCGTGTCCGCGGCGCGCGCGATCCGCGGGAGCAGTCGCGTGACCCACGCGACGAGCAGCGCGCGCTCGGCGTCCGTGTCCGGCGGCGCGCCGGTTGATTCGATTACTTCGGCTGTGCCGTTCGCGCCGCAGACGAGCGCGGAGATCATGTAGAGCCTGTCTTCGAGGTGATCGCGCTGCGCGTCAACGAAGACTTTGACGAGGTTCGGGTAGAGCGCGTCGTCGGGCAGCGTGCCGTAGCCCGTGCCGTAGAGGAAGCGGCGCGCCTCCACGCTCCTGTCGAAGCGGCGCAGCGCGACGCGCGCGCGCTGGGCGAGCAGCGGGAGTCTCCGGTTGAGCGGGTAGCGGGCGGCGATTCGTCGCAGATCGCCTCCGCGACCGCGCTCGCAGGCGAAAGACTTTTCTTCGTACCTCATCAGCCCGGCGAGCGTGCTGACGCGCGCGACGCCTTCGGCGAGGAGCGAGGTCTTTTCGTTCGAGGTGAGCGTCGGGACGAGCGAGAGGTCTTCGCGCTCGGCGGCGTGGACGAAGCAGACCGAGTTGTACGGGCAGCCGTCGCAGTGCGCGCCGAGGTGGAAGGTCGCCGTCTCGAAGCTCGCACGCGCCGCGCGCGATACGTCCGAATCGGGCCCGGCGACGAGTTGCTCGATCTCGTCGAGGTAGAGCGCGAGATCGAAGTTGGCTGACTCGCCCGGATCGATCTCAGCAACGCCGGAGTCGCTTCCTACTTTCGTCTCGTGCGCGCGCGAGAGCACCGCGCCTTCGACCGACGCGACGTCGAGCCCGGCTTGACGTGCTGCGTCGAGAAGCAGGCGCGCGTAGAAGGCGACTTGGAGGCGGAAGCCGACGGTCTCGCGGCGGCTCGCTTTGATGTCGAGGACGGTGAGCGAGGCTGTGTCGCCGTCGCGCTCGACGCGCACGAGGTCTGCGTAGCCCTCGCACGCCCATCCGCCGACGCGCCCTTCGAGGCGCGGCTGGTAGTAGAAGGTGCGACCGTCCGTCTGCTCTCTGAGCGCGGCGACGAAGGCGGCGGCGGACGTGTTGCGCAGATCGCGCACGCGCTCGCGCGCCGAGAGTTGTTCGACGATCTCGCGCTCGTAAGACTGCCCCGCGCCGGAGAGCAGCGGCGAGAGCGCGTCGAACGGCACGCGGTAGCGCGCGGCGAGCGACTTCGCCTCCGAGGGGAAGAGCGCGAAGCGCAGGTAGCGCTCGCAGCGGTTGCGCTGGACGTACTGCGCGAGACGCTGCGCGCCGAGCGTGCGCTCGGTCGTGAAATTTCGCGCGGGCGGTTCAGAGTTTGACATGCGAGGCGGGCGCGCCGGTTCGCCGGAAGGGCGGCGCGGCGGAAGCGTTGTCGTGATGAATCTTCAGAGCGCGCGGAGAGTCCGGCGCGCGTCTGTTTTAATCGCGCGCGCGTTAACCCTTCTTCGGGCGGACGACGGTGACGGTCGCGGACTCCGACCTTTCGACGGCGCCGGCGACGAGTTGCCTGAGCCGCGCGTCAGCCGACTCGTCCGTGAGAAGTTTTTCGAGACCCTCTTTGACGGGCGCGTACTTGACGCTGCGCTCGAAGAGCGAGGCGAACTGCTCCGCGTCGAGACTATTTTCGAGCGCGGCGACCCTCTCCTCGTCGCACTTCCAGCTCGTGCGGTAGCTGCACTTCACCGCGCCGTCCTCGCCGCGCAGCGTCACGGCGTTGGCGACGCGCTGGCGCGCCGACGCGGCGATCTTCAGGCGCTCCTTGATCTCATCCATGCGAGCCTTGGCTCGACTCTCTTCCGCGTGGAGGCGGACGTACTCCGCGACGAGCTGTTCCACCTCCTCTTCGGCGGGCACGTCTTCGGGCGCGACGCCCGCCGGGCGCGCGTGGCAGTCGGCGCAGTAGCTCGCGCCGTCCCTCGGCAGCGCCTCGTCGAGCGCGACGAGACTGCCGCACGACGCGCAGGCGACGAAGAACTGTTCGGCGCACGAAGGGCAGAGCGTCTCGCCGCGCCGGTTCGTCAGCGCCTGCGCGACGGCTTCGAGACACTCGGCGCAGACCTGAGCCGCGGCGGCTGTCTCGGCGTTCGCCGCCTGATTGACGTTCTCCAAAACGAAAACCTCCTGCCCTTGCGGCGTGAGCTTGAGCGGCTGGACTCCGGCGCGGAGAATCTATCAGAGTCGGCGCGGCGAAGTCGAGACGGCTGGCGGCGCGGTCGCAGAGGCGAGACCTCGCGCGGCGCAGGCGTCAGGCGCGGCGCGCCCGTGGAACTTTTTTTTCGCGGGGCGCAAGCTCGCGCGGGGGCGCACGTTCTTTACGCGGCGCGGGACAACCCGGCGGCGGAGTCGGGTATCAAAAACGTGCGGCGGAAAAAAGTGCTTGACAAGATAAAGTGGTCTGCCGTATATAATCACGCGCGCGGAAAAACGCGCGTCGAAGGTGAGACTTCAATGTTGACGACGAGGACACAACCAAGAAGCACGCGCGGCGGGGTCGTCTCGGCTCCGGCGTGGCGGTGCGCCCCGTTCGAGTCGCGCGGGATAGTCCGCGCCGCCGCCGGGATGTGTCTGAGTTCGTCACCTGCCTATTTACTCGGCGGCGAACTGGGGCACAAACGCGCTGATTCCATTAATCAGCCGCGTTTCGCGCTAGATCGCAACCAGAGTTAGATCGCGGGAGGGCGGGTCTCCCGCTCTCCAATCCAAAACTAAAAGTTTAAGGGTTGATCGGAGCGGGGCGGCTTCTCTCGGAAGCTCAAGTGCCCGCTCTTTGTGTGTTGTTTGACAACCGAATTGACTTGTGAAGATGAGGGCGGGCGGCGTCCGCCTTCTCAGGACTGACTCGATCCCGACGGACTCTGGCAGGCTCGCGAAGGATCGAGTCGCCCATGCGGGAGAAGTGTGCCTCGATGTGTGTCTCTCGGGGCACAGACGCTTCCCGCCCTCATCGTATTTTTACTCTAACAGAAATAGGCAGGCGTGGCTGAGCGGCAAAGGCGGCTGACTGTAAATTAGTTGTCACTGAGATGACTTCGGAGGTTCGAGTCCTCCCGCCTGCATCGTCAATCTTTGGGAGCATGGTGTAATCGGCAACACTGCGGGTTCCAACCTCGCCGATCAGGGTTCAAGTGCTTGTGCTCCTGTCAGAAAACATACGGAAGGTTCGGCACGTGGCAAGCCAAGCGGTCCCGAAAACCGTGAGAGGTAACGCTCCGGCGGGTTCGACTCCCGCACCTTCCTTCGGAAGCCTCGCCTAACGGTCGGGCACGACCCTGCTAAGGTCGCGGGCACTGCGTCCCCTGTGGGTTCGACTCCCACGGCTTCCGTAAAAGCAAGGATGAAGGCGGAAGGATGAAGGATGAAAGAATGATGACTCGGCTTGGGTGACCACGCTTTCCGCCTTCCCTCTTCCCCCTTCCGCCTTACCTTTGAACCCGTAGCTCAGACGGATGAGAGCGCAGGCTTGCGGAGCCTGAGGCCGCACGTTCGAGTCGTGCCGGGTTCACTTCGTTTCGGGATCGTCTAAATAGGCAGGACGCTTGGCTCTGAACCAAGAAGTGGAGGTTCGACTCCTTCTCCCGAAGTCAGGAGAACGATGAAGTCAGAAGTGGGGACGATGAACGAAAGGCTTTCTGCTTTTACTTCATCCTTCCGCCTTCCGCCTTCATCCTTGCTCTTGAGCCCGTAGCTCAGCGGAACGAGAGCGACAGTCTTCTAAACTGTGGGTCGCAGGTTCGAATCCTGCCGGGTTCATTTCAGCCGACGTAGCCCAACCGGCAGAGGCGCTTGTCTTAGGAACAAGAAGTTGGGGGTTCGACTCCCTCCGTCGGCATCGGCTCAAACGCCGGGGTGGCGCAACTGGCTTGACGCGCGAGTCTGAGGGGCTCGTGAGCCTTCGTGCTCGACTGCGGGTTCGAATCCCGCCTCCGGCATCAACGATTCGCGCGGGAGTGGCGCAACGAGGCAGACGCACCGTTCTTAAAAATCGGCTGATGTGGGTTCGACTCCCACCTCCCGCATCGCGCGCGCGCGCGTGTAGCCCAACTCGGCAGAGGCGGCGGACTCAAAACCCGCAGGTTGAAAGTTCGAATCTTTCCACGCGCATCTTCCTCTTCGATGGCAATCGCAGTGGGGCGTTAGGCAAGTCCGGTCGAAGCCGCTTGACCTTCAATCAAGAGACGCGTGGGTTCGAATCCCACACGCCCCGTCAACTTCTCTTCAACCTCACGACTTAAAAACTTCTTCTGTGGATCGTAGCTCAAACGGGTAGAGCGCCGCGCCGTGAACGCGGTCACGTGAGGGTTCGATTCCCTCCGATCCACCTGCCGGCGCGTTGGGCAAGACGAGGACGAAGCCGCCTGAGTCTCAATCAGGAAGACGCCGGTTCGAATCCGGCACGCGCCGTCCGTCAACTTTGGAACGGTGGCTGAGAGGTCAAGCACTGGATTGTCGATCCAGACGACGCGAGTTCGAGTCTCGTCCGTTCCGTCACGCGCGCCTTCGTAGCTCAAACGCGCAGAGCGGTTGATTCTTAATCAATCAGATCAGGGTTCAACTCCCTGCGAAGGCATTTTAACTTTTTCGGAGTGTAGCCTAGCGGATTTTGAGGCACTTGACTTGGGATCAAGACGACGCGGGTTCGATTCCTGCCGCTCCGACTCCGACGCGCATCGTTGGTCCAGCCCGGTTCCAAGACGCGGCGTTGCCAGCGCCGAGACCCGAGTTCGAATCTCGGACGATGCACCAAGCTCTAGCACAACTCTCCACAACGCGCGCGGGCGGTTAACTCAATCGGAAGAGTGCCACGCTTCGAACGTGGACGTTGCGGGTTCGAGTCCTGCACCGCCCTTCCCTAATTACCACGCGACCGAAACTCAAACTGGACGAGTGCGAGTCTTCCAAACTCGAAGCTGCGGGTTCGACTCCCGTCGGTCGCTTTCACTCACGCACGCGTAGCCAAGCGGCAAAGGCGCAGGTCTGCAAAACCTGTAACCGTCGGTTCGACTCCGACCGCGTGCTCTTTTCGCGGCGGCGCGCAGTGCGTCGTCAAACACTTCAACGAACCGAACTCAGAGGAGGTCAAGAAATGCCGTCCATCAACGATCACGACCAGCAACGCACCGCCCGGACGCTCGCGCCGGGCGAGACGTAGGCGCGCGGTCAAGCGGGATCGAACGGGGGTCGAATCAAGCTCCCTCCTTCTCGACCTGACTGCGACCGCGCACGGCGACAGTCACGCCTCGCCTGAGAGGCTTCGAAAGAGAGAAGGAAAAGTATGGACACCGAACTGTTA
>JAIVGV010000549.1 GCA_020201365.1 Acidobacteriota bacterium | reverse complement strand
GTCCTGAAGGACGAGGTGCGGCGCTTCGTCGAGCGCGTGCGCGCGTCGCGCGTCGGGAGAGCGCCGGGCGACGACGAGGCGAAGGAGGGCGTGGCGACGGGTCTGTTCGCGACGAACCCGTTCAGCGGCGAGCAGGTGCCGGTGTGGGTGGCGAACTACGTGCTGATGGAGTACGGCACGGGCGCGGTGATGGCTGTCCCGGCGCACGACGAGCGCGACTTCGAGTTCGCGCAGAAGTACAGTTTGCCCGTCCGCCGCGTCATCGAGCGCGTCTCGCACGAGCAGGAGAAGATCGCGCACGATCCGGCTTCGCAGGATCAGTCCATCGCCATGCCGCACGCCTTCACGGACTACGGCGTGCTCGTCAACTCCGGCGACTGGAGCGGCAAGCTCTCGGAGGACGCGAAGCGCGAGATGGCTGAGTACGCCAAGTCGAAGGGCTTCGGCGAGCCCGCGATCACGTACCGCCTGCGCGACTGGGGCATCTCGCGCCAACGCTTCTGGGGCGCGCCGATCCCGATCATCTACTGCGACAGGTGCGGCGCGGTGCCCGTGCCGGAAGATCAACTGCCCGTCCTGCTGCCCGAGCGCGCGGAGTTCACGGGCACGGGTCAGTCGCCGCTCGCGGGCGTGGCGGAGTTTGTGAACACGACCTGCCCGAAGTGCGACGGCGCGGCGCGGCGGGAGACCGACACGATGGACACGTTCGTGGATTCGTCTTGGTACTTCTTCCGCTACTGCGATCCGCGAAACGACGCCGCGCCGTTCGCGAAAGAGATCGCGGCGTACTGGACGCCCGTGGATCAGTACATCGGCGGCGTCGACCACGCCGTCATGCACCTGCTCTACACGCGCTTCTGGACGAAGTTCATGCGCGACATCGGGCTCGTCTCGTTCGACGAGCCGGTGAAGCGTCTGATGACGCAAGGGATGGTCGTCGCGGAGACTTTCTACCGCGACGGCGAGGAGGCGGGGCAGAAGGTTTACTACAACCCCGCGGACGTTGAAGTGGTGCGCGACGACAAGGGTCGCGTGGCGAGCGCGTCGCTGAGAAGTGACGGGCTGCCCGTCACCGTCGGCGCTTTCGAGAAGATGTCGAAGTCAACGAACAACGGCGTTGACCCGGACGAGATGATCGAGGCTTACGGCGCGGACCCCGTAAGAATCTTCTCGCTCTTCGCCGCGCCCGTCGAGAACGACCTGCGCTGGCAGGAGGCGGGCATTGACGGCGCGCTCAGGTTCCTGCGCCGCGTCCACTCGACCGCCTATCGCTGGCGCGAACAGTTCAACGAAGTCGCGCGCGAATCGCCGGACGCCGCCGGGTCGTCGGACGCCGCGCGGGGCTTGCGGCGTAAGACGCACCAGACGATCCTGCGCGTCGCGGAAGACATCGAGGCGATGCACTTCAACACGGCGATTGCCGCGCTGATGGAGTTGCTGAACGGGCTGGGCGATTCCGGCGTCGCGCCGGAAAGGGCGAGCGCGGCGGAGCGCTTCGCCGTGCGCGAGGCTCTGGAGTCGCTCGTGCTGATGCTCGCGCCGTTCGCGCCGCACGAGGCGGAGGAACTGTGGGAGGGCTTGGGTCACGCGGGCGGCATCTTGGGCGGCGGCGCTCGCTTCCCCGTGGCTGATCCGGAGCTGGCGAAGAAGGAGCAGCTCGAAATTCCGGTGCAGGTCAACGGACGCTTGCGCGGGCGCCTCGTCGCCTCGCCCGACGCGACCGAGGGAGAGCTGCGCGCGGCGGCGCTCGCCGACGAGCGTGTGCGCGGCTTCGTCGAAGGTCACGAGATCGTCAAAGTGATCGTCGTGCCGCGCCGCCTGGTGAACATCGTCGTGAAGTGAGAGACCGCCCGTTGTCTGCGGGTGACTGACAACGGGCGGTTTTTCCGTTAGTCTTACGCCGTCTGACCTCCGCGGAGTGAAAAGAAGTGTCGCAGCCGAATCCCAACCCACAGCCGCAAACGCCGACCGAGCCGCCGCCGCCGCCCCGTAAGGGCGTGTGGACGACGCCGCGCGTGCTCTTCGCCGCGCTCGTCGTCCTTCTGCTCGTGATCATCTTCTCCTCGCGCTTCGAGCACAACGAGACGACGACGAACGCGAACGCCGCCCTGCCGGCTCCCGTGGCTCGCTCCGGCAACCCGGGCGCGCCCGCCAATCCGAACGCGCCCGTGCCTTTGCCCGACGACCTCAAGGGCACGGAGATCAAGGCGCTCGACGGCACGGAGTTCAAGCTCGCGGACTATCAGGGCAAGGTGCTCGTCGTGAACCTGTGGGCGACGTGGTGCGGACCCTGCCGGCAGGAGATTCCGCAGATCGTGGACATCTACAAGGACTACCAGTCGCGCGACGTGGAGGTCGTCGGTCTCACCTTCGCCGACGACCGCGGCAACACGCCCGAGGCGGTGCGCGAGTTCGTCAAGCAGATCGGCATCCCGTACCGCGTCGCGTGGGCGGAGCAGAACATGTACGCGCGCTTCCTCGCGCCCGGCTACCAGATAC
>JAIVGV010000228.1 GCA_020201365.1 Acidobacteriota bacterium | reverse complement strand
TGACCGTCACGACGCCGCCCCCGGCGGTCGCCTCGACGACCATCTCCTCCATCTCCTTCTGCATCTTCTCCTGCATGGCTTGCGCCTGCTTCATCATCTGCTGCATGTTCATGCCGCCGGGAAACTTCATCGCCGCACCTCGCGCTTCTGACTGAGTTGTTCGGGAGTTCTCGCTCGCACGCCATCCTAACTTCCCGCGGGCGCAAATTGCAACGCCGCCTTTCGGCGGACGGCGAAACGAACGCGCGCGCCGCGTTTCACACGCGCCGCCGCGCCGTGCTATACCAACGGGGAAGACGGGGAAGACGGCTGTGAAGCGTTACGTCATCAAACGCGAGGCGGCGGCGGGCGCGCCCGAAAGGCTCGCGCGCTACCGCGAGGAGTTGAACGAGGAGCAGTTCGCCGTCGCCTGCGCGCCCGCCGGGGCGGCGCTCGTCATCGCGGGCGCCGGGTCGGGTAAGACGCGCGCGATCACCTACCGCGTCGCGTACCTCGTCGAGCACGGCGTCGCGCCCTCTCGCCTCGTGCTCGCGACGTTCACGAACCGCGCCGCGCGCGAGATGCTCCGCCGCGTCGAGCAGCTCACGGGCGGCGACGTGCGCCGCGTCTGGGGCGGCACGTTCCACCGCATCGCCAACCTCATCCTCCGACGCCACGCCGCCGCGCTGGGCTACTCGGAGAACTACACGATTCTGGATTCCGAGGACGCGCGCGATCTCTTGAACGTCTGCGTTGACGACGCCGGCGTTGACACGCGCGCCCGCCGCTTCCCCAAAGCGGAAGTCCTGCAAGACATCATCAGCTTCGCGAACAACACCGACCGCGCAATCTCGGATGTAGTCGCGCGCCGCTACCCGCACTTCGAGCCCTTGACACAGCAGATCGCGCGCGTGGACACGGTCTTCACGGATCGCAAGCGTGCGCGCAACTGCATGGACTACGACGACCTGCTGCTCAACTGGAAGCGGCTCCTGCTCGAGAAGCCGGAGATCGCGCGAGTTTACGCAGAGCAGTTCGAGCACGTACTGGTTGACGAGTACCAGGACACGAACAAGCTGCAAGCCGAGATCGTTGACCTGCTCGCCGTCCGCCACCGCAACGTGATGGTCGTCGGCGACGACGCGCAGGCGATCTTCGCGTGGCGCGGCGCGGAGTGGACGAACATCTACGAGTTCCCGAAGCGTTACCCGGAAGCGCGCCAGTATCGCTTAGAGCAGAACTACCGCTCGACGCCCGAAATCTTGGCGGTCGCCAACGTCTCCATCGCCTCGAACCGCAGGCAGTTCCCGAAGACCTTGCGCGCCGTGCGCCCGTCTTTGGGTCTTCTGCCCGCGCTCGTCGCAGCCCGCGACGCAGACCAGCAAGCCTCGTTCGTCGCCGCGCGCGTGCTCGAACTCAGGGACGCGGGCACGCCGCTCGAAGAGATCGCCGTCCTGTATCGTTCGCACTACCACTCGCTCGAGCTGCAACTCGAGCTGACGCGGCGCGGCATCCCCTACACGATCCGCAGCGGCGTCCGCTTCTTCGAGCAGGCGCACATCAAAGACGTGATCTCGTATCTCAGACTTGTCGCCAACCCGCACGACGAGCTGGCTTGGAAGCGCGTCTTGAAGCTCATCCCGAACGTCGGCACGGCGACCGCGGCGCGAGTCTGGGAGCAGTTGACCTTCGCGACCGACCCGCTCGCGCTCGTCCTTCGCGGCGGCGCGGACTCGGCGGTGCGTCAGCGCGGCACGAGCTGGGCGGAGTTTCGCGCGCTCCTCGAAGAGTTGACGAAAGACGGCGCGCGCAACTCGCCGGCGCGACAGATCGAGCTGGTGCTCACGCGCGGCTACGAAGCATACCTCTCCGCGACCTACGAGAACGCCGACGCGCGCCTCGAAGATTTGCGCCAGCTCGCGCGCTACAGCACGCGCTACAACTCTACGGAAGAGTTCTTGGCGGAACTCGCCCTGCTCGCCACCGAGCGCTACACTGCCCCGCAGCCGCTCACGGGCGAGGACGTGGTGACGGGCGACGAGGAGGACGAACTCTTGACGCTCACCTCCGTCCATCAGGCGAAGGGCTTGGAGTGGCGCGCGGTCTTCATCATCTGGGCGGCGGACGGGAAGTTTCCGAGCCCGCGAAGTTTACGCGACAGCGAGGGCGAGGAAGAGGAGCGGCGGCTCTGGTACGTCGCCGTCACGCGCGCGCGCGACCAGCTACACATCACCTACCCGCAGATCGTGCAGGACTACACGCGGCAGACCGTCTTGCAGCGCCCCTCGCGCTTCGTCACGGAGGTGCCGCCGGAGCTGTACGAGATTTGGAGTCTGGAAGAGGAGTCGGCGCAGCTTCCCGAAGCGCCGCCGGGTTTGAAGGACGAGGAGCCGGGCGGCTACTTAAACTGACGCGATTGTTTAGTGAGATTTCTGATGACCGACAATAATACCGCCGACGAACGTGAGCGTTACCCGCTTAACGCCGAAGGTGACTTCTACGTCGAGAAAGACATCTGCCT
>JAIVGV010000050.1 GCA_020201365.1 Acidobacteriota bacterium | reverse complement strand
CGCCCGCGGAGTCGCCAGTTGCCGACCTGACGCGCGCTTCCGGCGTCACCTTCGCGCGGGCGTGGGGAGTGTCACGCCGATAGAATTTGCGGGGAACGAGGCACCACTTGGAACGCCCGTGATACTGCAACATGCCGCGAAGGCGTGTCAAGCGTGTCGCCACGCGCGCCCGGGCTGTGGCTTCCCTCACCCGGCTTCGACGACAAGGACTCGCGCCGCGTCGCGACGGACGAGTCCCGCGTCAGACCCGCGGGAAAGAGACGCGCGCCGCGCCCGGGTGATTTGACACCGGGGCGCGGCGCGCGGTTCCTTGCAATCAAATTACAACTTCGCCTACGGGTTCTTGACGCGGCGCGGACGCCCGTCGCCTTCCGTCGGCTGGCTCGTCGCGGGCGACTTCTGGGCTGGTGTCAAGCTCTTCGTCGAGGGCGCGACCGTCGTCGTGCGCGGCTGCGCGGGCGGCGGATAGGTCATGAGCTGCGGCTTGACGTTCGGGGCGGGGGCGGGCGCGTAAGTCGTCTGCGCGGTGGTGTTGCCGTCGGCGGTCGCGCCGGCGGTCGCGTCGGTCGCGGGCGCGCTCGTCGGGTCGGCAGCCTTCTCCTCAGCCTCGTCCGTGTCGGCGATGGTCGAGGGATCGATCTTCGGCTTGGGCGCGAGGATGTCGGGGGTGAGCAGGAACGGCGAGCGGTCGCCGTGCTTGCCGAAGCGGTAGCTGAGCGTGCGGTAGATCTGCCCGGCGATTGCCGCGGGGACGTGGCTGTGCGCGTCCGTGCCGCGCCCCACCACGGCGATGGCGAGCTGCGGGTCTTCGACCGGGGCGTAGGAGGTGAACAGTCCGACCCAGACGCGATCCGAGTCAATGCATGTGCCGGTCTTGCCCGCGATGGTCTCGGTCGGATCATAAGCCTTGTGACCGGAGCCGTAGTTGACCGAGCCGATCATGCCCGGCAGCATCCGCCGCAGGCTCTCCTGCGGGATGTTCAACTGCCGACGAATCTCCGTCTTGAACTGCACGTTCTCTTCCGGCGTGCGCGGCAGGTGCGGCGTCAGCAGCGTCCCGCCGTTGGCGAAGGCGGAGACGACCGTCGCGAGTTGGATCGGCGTCACCTCGATGTCGTCGCCGTGCGAGCTCATGCGGAGCATCCCCACGTCGTTCTTAAACAGGGGCCACCTGCCGGGGAACTCGCCCGCGAAGTTGATGCCGGTGCGCTCGCCGTAGCCGAGCTGGCGCGCGTAGGACGACATGCGGTCGAAGCCGACCCTCTGACCGACCTGCTGGAAGTAGCTGTTGATCGAGTAGGCGAGCGCGTCCGTGAGGTTCATGCGGCTGCTGCCGTAAGATGCGTTCTCGGCGACCGGGTCAATGACGCCCTCCGCGACGCCCGCGAGACCGCTCAGCAGCTTGATCGTCGAGCACGGCTTGAAGCCCTTACGCACGCCCCACTGCTGGTTCACGATCGCATAGACGCGCCCGTTCTTCGGGTTCATCACGACGACCGACGCGGCGTGGTTGCCGAGCGCCGCGACGGCGACGCGGCGCACCTCCGGGTCTTCCCCGGTCGGATCGTCCTTCGCGACGTTCGCCGCGACCTCGTTCCTTAGCGCCTCGTCCTGCGCGCGCTGGCGAGCTATCGCCGCGAGCCGCGCGAGTTCCGCGCGACGCCGCGCCTCAGCCTCTCGCCGCGCAATCGCCGCGAGCTCCCTGCGCGAGAGACGCCTGCCGCCACGACCGCGCACGTCGCGCGCGCTCGCGCGCTCATCGCGCAGGCGTGCGCGCCGCTCGGCGCGCGTCTCGCGCCCAGCAGAGCGACCGCGCGCGGCGGTCTCGCGCCCGCGTGAAGCACGTGAGCCGCGTTCGGCGCGCGCGGACTTCGACGGTCGGGCTTGCGCGGCGCGACCTCCGCCGCCTTTATGTTTAGCTGAGACGCTGACCGCGAAAGCGGTGACGATGACTAGAGCGAAGACGAGGGGACGAAACGGGGGACGGGGTGTTGGGGTCATTGACGAATCCTCTCACGGTAAAACTTTCGAGAGACCGCGCGTCGGGATTCAGCGCGCGGCGGGAAACTTTAGATGCGAAAAATTGGTTCGGCGGCGCGCGTGGGTCTTCGCGTCGTGCGAGCGGGAAAGACTCTGCCTCTGGAAAGCACGCTCTCGCAAGTCGTTCTTTCGGGACTTCCCTTCTACTTGATTTCGAGTCCGGCAACCTTCTGTGTAGGCGGGAGAGACGAGCCCCCAATGTCTCCGGGAGGTTTGCGTTGGAGACATCGCGAATATAACATCACAGTCGAATGAGGGCAACACCCAACTTCCGTTTAACTTAACTCCCCGCGTCTTTCGTTCAACTTGAACTGCGCGTCGTAGCGTATCCGGTCAGACCATGAGCGCGATCCGCCTTCTCAAGACCTTCCGCGTCCGCCTCCTGGCGGTGCTCGCCCTTCTTTTGATCGCGACGCTCTTCGTGCAGTTCTATTTGAACCGGCGCGAGTCGCAGCGCGTCGCGGCGACCATCGCGAAGCAGGAGCAGGCGCTCGCCGCGGCGGTCGCGCTCGCCTTAGAGAGCATCACGACGGCGAACAAGTACCTCACAGACCTCGACCGCGAGCACAAGATTCCTTTGCGCCAAGAGCACCCCAGCGTGATGAACGTGCTCGTCGTCAACGAGGACGGGCGCGTGGACGACAGCCTCGACACGACCTACAAGCCGCAGCGCGTTGACGGCTCGGACGTTTACTACAACATCTCGGACGTGCCGCTGCCGCCGCGGCTCGTGGACGTCGGTCACGACATGGACGAGGTGCGCCGCCTGATCCCGACGCCGCAGCCGAACCGCCCGCCCGTCCCCGGCGAGCGCCGCGCCGTGCCGATCCGCGTGAAGACGGTTGACAACGCGGGGAACGCCTCGATCAACTACATCATCGTCGTCCTCGGCTCGCAGCCGGGCGCGCCCGGCAGCGGCAGCCGCTCGCGCATCATCAGCCAACTGCTCCCGACGCTCGCCGTCATCCTCCTCGCGATCATCGCGACGACGATCTTGGTGTGGCGCTTCACGCTCCCCATTCAGGAACTCTCGCGCGCCGCGCGCCGCGTCGCCGCGGGCGACTTCTCCCAGCCCGTCCACTCCGCCGCGCGCGGCGACGAGATGGGCGAGTTCTCGCGCGTCTTCAACGAGATGCTCGCCGGGCTCGGACGACTGCGCGAGGTCGAGAGCCGCTTGCACCAAGCCGAGCGCTCCGCTGTCGTCGGTCGCCTCGCCTCGGCCATCGCGCACGAGATCAGAAACCCGCTCAACTACATCAACCTCTCGCTCGATCACCTGCGCACCTCGCTCGCGCCGTCCGATCCGCAGAAGCGCGCCATCGTCGAGCGCCTGACCGACCAGCTCAAGACCGAGGTGCAGCGCATCAACGCGCGCATCACGGAGTTTTTGAGTTACTCGCGCCCCGCCGAGCTGCAGATGACGCGCGTTGACCTTCGCGAGACGGTCGAGGACGCGCTCAGAATCGTCGAGGGCGAAGCATTGGAGCGCGGCATCGCGACGGGCGTCGAGCAGGAGGGCGACATCCCGCGCGTCGTCGGCGACGCCGAGTCTTTACGTTCGCTCTTCACAAACCTTATCATCAACGGCGTGCAGGCAATCGAAGGGCGCGGCGACGACAACGGGGCGGGCGGGCGTCTGATCATCCGCCTCTCCGCCGAAGACTCGCGCCGCGTGCGCGCGGACGTTTCGGACACGGGCGTCGGCATCCCGCCCGAAAACATCTTGCAGGTCTTCGAGCCGTATTTTTCGACGAAGGAGACCGGCACCGGGCTCGGGCTCGCCATCGTCAAGAAGGCCGTTGACGATCATCACGGCACGGTCACCGTCACCAGCAAGCCCGGCGAAGGCACGACGTTCACGGTCACCCTGCCGGTAACAAACGATGAACGATGAACGATGAACGCGGAACGATGAAATGAAGCCGGTCGGCTTTCAGTTCGTCGTTCATACTTCTGACCTCATCGTCTCAGGAGACTATGGCACGCAAAAGCATACTCGTCGTGGACGACGAGAAGTCGCAGCGGGAAATCCTGGAGATGATCCTCTCCGCCGAGGGCTACGACGTGACGCCCGCGGCGTCGGGCGAGGCGGCTTTGAAGCTCGCGCGCGAGCGGCGCTTCGATCTCGTCTTAACCGATCTCAAGATGACGGGCATGGACGGCATCGAGCTGCTGCAGAAGCTCCTCGCGCACGACTCCTCGATCATCGTCATCCTCCTGACCGCCCACGGCTCGATTGACTCGGCGAAGGAGGCGTTGCGCCGCGGCGCTTTCGACTACCTCGAAAAACCCTACGACCGCGAGAAACTTCTAGAGACCATCCACCGCGCCCTCGGTCGCCTCGACGCGCTCGACACGGAGATCATCTCCGCGTCGCCCGAAATGGAGACCGTCAAGAAGATGATCCTCAAGGTCGCGCGCTCGAACTCGACCGTGCTGATCCGCGGCGAGTCCGGCACCGGCAAAGAGATGATCTCACGCTCCATCCACACGCAGTCGCCGCGCGCGGCGGAGATGTTCCAGGCGGTCAACTGCGCGGCGATCAACGAGAACCTTTTGGAGTCCGAGCTGTTCGGTCACGAGAAGGGCTCGTTCACCGGCGCGCACGCGGAGAAGAAGGGCTTGTTCGAGGTCGCGGATCGCGGCACGCTCTTCCTCGACGAGATCGGCGAGCTGGACATCTCGATGCAGGCGAAACTTCTGCGCGCGCTCCAAGAGCGCGAGATTCGCCGCGTCGGCGGCACGCGCCCGATCAAGATCGACGTGCGCGTCGTCTGCGCCACCAACCGCGACCTGCGCGCGATGGTGCAGGACGGTCGCTTCCGCGACGACCTCTACTACCGCATCAACGTCCTCTCGATTGACGTGCCGCCTTTGCGCGAGCGGCGCGACGACATCCCCGTCCTCATAGACTTCTTCCTCCGCAAGCACACGCGCAACACCTCGCGCCTCATCCGGGGCTTGACGCCCGAAGCACGCGCCGTGATGCTCGACTACTCTTGGCCCGGCAACGTCCGGCAGTTGGAGTCGGCAATCGAGCGCGCGATCCTGCTCGCCGAGAGCGACCTCATCACGGTCGAGGATTTGCCGCTCGAAGTCCGTCAGGAGGCGCGACCCGTCGTCGAGGGCGCGTACAAGCTGCCGCCCGAAGGCATCTCGTTCGAGGAGTTCGAGCGCAACCTGATCCTGCAAGCGATGGAGCGCACCGACTACAACATCACCAAGGCGGCGAAGCTGCTCGGCTTGACCTTCCGCACGCTCCAGTACCGACTCGAAAAGTTCGGCATCAAGCGCCCCGAACGCAGGCACGCGGGCGACGACGAGGAGTCGCAGAAGGAGAGCTGAGGCGCGCCCGGCGAGAGACGAGACGCGGCCCGAAGGAGACGACGCGCGTTGAACCTGACACAGATACTAGGGCTCGCACTCGGCTCCGCGTGGACTTCGGGCATCAACCTCTACGCGACGGTCGCCGTGCTCGGTCTGCTCGAACGCTACGGTCTAGCGCACCTGCCCGGCGATCTCAAAGTCCTCTCGAACCCTTGGATCATCGGCGTCGCCGTCGCGCTCTACGTCGTCGAGTTCTTCGCCGACAAAGTCTCCTACCTCGACACGGTGTGGGACGCCCTGCACACCTTCATACGCATCCCCGCCGGGGCGGTGCTCGCCTACGGCGCGACGGCGCAACTCGACCCTGCGGTGCGCGTCGTCGCGCTGCTCGCGGGCGGCGGGCTCGCGCTCTCGACTCACGGGACGAAGGCGACGGTGCGCGCGGCGGCGAACCTGAGCCCCGAACCTTTCACCAACTGGGCGCTCTCGCTCGGCGAGGACGTGATCGCCATCGGCGCGGCTCTGCTCACAGTGTTCCACCCGCTCGTCATCCTCTGCGTCGTCGTCGTCTTCACCGTCCTCTTCATCTGGCTCGTCCCCAAAATCTTCCGGCGACTACGACGCCTCTTCGCGCGCGCCGCAGACATCCTGCGCGGCCGCCGCCCCGCACAGCCCGCGACGCGCTGAAGTAAGACGCACTCCCGCCTCTCTCTTCCCACTCACCCCGGCAACGAACGGGCGCAAGTTTGCCTCGCCCTGCTCGTTCTCTCCGTCGGAACGATCTTTCATCCAGACGGAGGTTCAAACAGATGCGACACACGGGTACGCTCCTTCTCGCCTCGCTCCTTCTCGTCTCTTCCGCCTGCTCGACGGAACATTCAGTCGCCGAGCGCGAGCTCGCACGCCCGGTCGCCGAGAGCAGGTCGCCTGACAGCGCCACCACCACACAAGCCCCGAGCGGCGACAAAGCCGCCACGGCGACTGCAACGACCGGCGGCGCGAGTCACAGCGCCAGCGACGAATTCTCGGCGCAGAGCGCCAAGTACGACACTCAGAAAATCTCCTTCGACCCGAACGCGCAGCAGCCCGTCACGGTCGTCCCCGACCGCAAAGTGATCCGCAACGCCGAACTCACCATCGAACTCGACTCGCCCGTCGAGGCGCAGCGCCGCATCGCGTCCATCGCCGAATCGCACGGCGGCTTCGTCGTCACGTCCGAATCGCGCCAGGACGACCGCGCGCGCGGCGCGCAAGCCGCGCAGATCGTCTCCGTCGAGATGCGCGTGCCCGCCGCAGACTTCGACGCCGTCATCAACGCCGTGCGCGGCGTCGGCGGTCGCGTCCGCGACGAAAAAATCTCCGGCAAGGACGTGACGGAGGAGTACATCGACCTCGAAGCGCGGCTCAAGGCGCAGCGCGCGCTCGAAGCGCAGATACTGGAAATCATGAAGCGCGCGCAGCGCGTCTCGGACGCGCTCGAAGTCAACGAGCAGCTCGCGCAGGTGCGCTCCGAGATCGAGCGGCTCGAAGGTCGCCGCCGCTTCCTCGAAAACCAGTCGAGCCTCTCGACGATCAAGATCACCATCGAGCCGCCCGCGCCGCTCGTCTCCGCCGAGACCACGGGCTTCTTCTCGAACGTCCGCCGCGCGTTCGGCGACGGCGTTGACTTCGCCGCCGCGCTCGTCGTCGGCGTCATCCGCGTCGTCGTCACTCTGCTTCCCGTCGCCGTCCTGCTATGCTTGCCCGCGTGGCTCGCCTGGCGCTACCTGCGCCGCCGCCTCCGCCGCGCGCGCGCGGTCGAAGACTGGCGACCCGCCGCGCCGCCCGCGGGCGCGTGAGACGGTGAGGACACGCCGCGACTCGATGCGACAAAACATTCCCGCGCTCCTCGGCCTGATGCCATTGGCACTCGCCGCCGCGCCCCTCTTGGCGCGGCGGCGTTGGAGTTTCGTCGCGGGCGCGTGCCTCTTTGTCGCGGCGGCGCTGCTGCTCCTGCGGCGCGCGGACTGGGCTTTCGTCGCCGCCGCGCTCGGCGTCGTCGCGTGGTTCTGGGACAAGCGCAACTATCACAAGTCGCTCATCATCGAACACGGCGACGAGACCGGCGAGTTCGCGGACGGCGACTCAGACAGAGATGTTGACGAGGTTGATGAGTACGAAGATGACGACACGACGAACTGATCCGAACTCCGGCGCTCGCGCGGCGAGACTCGCCGCGCGACGCGCGGCGCTTCCCCTCGGTCTCTCATTTCTTCTCGCCGCCCTCTCATCATTCGCCGCGGCGCGCACGGTCTCCGACGAGTCCGACGTGCGCGAGACGGTCGAGCGCGCGTTCTCGCAGTTGAAGGGCGGCGACTACTCGGCGCTCTACGACGTGCTGCCCACCGCCTCGCAGAAGCGCATCACGCGCGAGCGTTTCGCGTCGGCGCTTGAGCGCACGCGCGGGATGTACGCGCTGGATCGTCTGGAGATCGGCGCCGTTCACGTCGCGGGCGATCTCGCCGCCGTGGACTCGGTCGTTTACGGTCGCGCGCTCGCGCCGTTCGACGCCGACGGCAAGATCGTCCTGCGGCAGTACCTCGTGCGCGAGGGCGGGCGCTGGCGCGTGACGACGGGCGACGCCGCGACGATCAAGCCGCTCCTTTCGGCGCACCCCGACTTCGCGCGCCGCTACCCGCAGCGCCCGCCCCAGCTCTACGTCAAGCGCGAAGGTCGCTGGGTTCGCATGGACGAGATGATGCGCGACGCGCGCAGACGCGCTGGCGTGAGGAAAACTTAGAACACCCTCCACGACCGTCGGGGCAGGGCTTGCCCATGCCCGCAGCGAGCTTTTAGCTCGCTAAATCAACAAGCGCGATCATTCGACTTGAATGATCGCGCTTCTTTCATTCGCGCTCTCGCGCCCGACGGGCAGGGACAAGCCCTGCCCCTACAAATTCGTTCGGCGTTGTCCCGTTAACGATTGCGGATCGCGTTCACGACAGGTCTTCAAACGGCAGCCGCGGCACGTCGTCCCTCTCGTCGCCGTTCGCCTTCGCGCGCGAGCCGCGCGGCTTGGGCGAGCCGCCGTCGAGCGCGCGCAGGACGGTCTGCAAGTTGTAGCGCGTGAGTCGCGGCGTCACGCGCACGACGGGGATACGCCCCTCGCGCGCGAGCCGGCGCACGGTTGACTCGCTCACCTGCAAGACTTCCGCGAGCTGACGCGCCGTCAGAAACTCGCCGCGCCCGTCGCGCCTTTTGTCGTTCTCATCGCTCACAAGAACGGTCTCAGTTTCCGGTTTTCAGTTTTCAGCCGAGCCGTTCGCAGCCTTCAACCCTCCGGCTGAGAACTGAAAACTCAAAACTGAAAACTATTTTTTGAGAGAGAGCGCGACGCGATAGACCATCGCGCCCTCGACCTCGACCTCCTGCGCCGCCTCGCCGCCGTCGCCCTTCGCCGTCACGCGGTAGCGCGCGGCTGAGGGCTTGAGGCGGAACGAGAACTGCCCCGACTCGTTCGTCACGCGCCCGTCAACCTTCTTCGTCGAGCCGTCGGCGTTGATCATCAGCAGCTCGACGCGCGCGCCGTAAACGCTGTGACCGTCGGCGGTGAAGACGCTGCCCTTGACGAACGCGATCGAGCCCTCGTCAACCGGCAGGAAGACTTTGTCGCTAAGCGAGACGGTCTTGCCCGGCTTGATCTCAAGCGCCTTGATCTCGCCCGTCTGAAGCCCGGCTTTGCGGAAGGTGAGCGAGTAGGTGCCCGGCGCGACGTTCGCGATCTCGAACTCGCCCTTGCCGCCCGTCTCGACGCGCGTGACCTCCTCC
>JAIVGV010000330.1 GCA_020201365.1 Acidobacteriota bacterium | reverse complement strand
GCGCGGGCGCGTGCGTCTGCGCGAAGACCGAGCGGAGCGTGCGCTCGACGAAGCGCGCGTGGTTGAAGGAGGGGACGACGACCGAGACGGAGGCGACGGGGGCGTCGGCGTCGCGGCGCGCGCCGCCCGCGTCACTTGTGTCGGGCGTTGCCGTCGCGTCGTCCGCGCGGTCGGTCGCCGCGGTCGGCGTTGCGTCGTCCGAGTCGTCTGCGGGGCGTGTCATCGGGCAGTCAGGCGGTCGGCGGCGAGCGTGAGCCCCATGATGATGTAGAAGACCATCGCCACCTCCGAGTCGCCGAGATTGTAGTGGACGAGCCCGCCGGCGAAGAAGCCGACCGCGCCGCCGAGCGCGCCCAAGCCCAGCCCGCGCTCGATCCAGTCCGCGCGATCGGTCGCGCGGCGCGCGAGCCGCCAGGCGGTGCGCGCGTAGAGGAAGAGGAGCGCGAGCCACGCGGCGAGTGCCGGGAGTCCGCGCTCGAAGGCGATCTGCAAGGGCGTCGAGTGCAGGTGTCCCCACGGCAGACGACCCTGGTCGAACATCCCCCACTCGCGCCAGCGCCGCTTCAGAGTGTCCATGCCGACGCCGACGACGAGGTGGCGCGGCTTCGAGACGAGTATGCGCGCGCCCTCGCGCCAGACGGTCTCGCGCCAGGTCGTCGAGAGATCGCGCTGATCGAGGAAGCCGACGCCGCGCTTCTCGCGCAGCACGAGCGCGCCCGCGACGACGAGCGGCAGCGCGATGGCGGAAAAGATCAGAACCGTCCGTCGCCGCGCGCCGACGAGGACGATTGTGAGCGACGACGCGAGCAGCCCCGCCCAGGAGGCGCGCGTCACGGTCAGCAGCATCGCGCCGCACAGGCACGCGAGCGCCGCCGCGCACAGCAGAGCGCGGGCGTCCAGCCTTCGACCGCGCGCGACGAGCAGCCCGAGGGCGAGCGAGGCGACGAGCTGCAAGACCTCGGAATAGGTCTGGTACTGACCGTAAAAGCCCGACGCGCGCTCGTCGCGCCCGCGCGACCAGCGCGTGACGCCGAGCCGTCCGGCGGCTGCCGCGCCCGGCGCGAGCGCGTCGCGCGCGACGTTGAAGGCGGGCAGGTTCTCTTCGCGATAGACGCGCACGCACGCCGCGCGCGCGTCCCACGCGCACGCGATACGGTTGTCCGTCCAGCGGTAAGTCTTATCGAGCGCGGGGCGCTCGTTCGCGACGAGACGTGCCACGTCGTCGAGGCTCTCGACCTTCGCGCCGTCAACGGAGAGCAGCGTGTCGCCCTCGCGCACGCCCGCCGCGCGAAGCGTGCTCTCCGGCGTCATCTCTAAAACCTTCACGCCGCGCCCGACGGCGAAGACGCCGAAGGTGTAGAGCGCGCTCAGGACGCAAGAGGCGACGAGCGTGACGACGAGCGCGCGCAGCACCTTCGACGACCAGACGTTCTCCGCCAAGACGTAAACGATTGTGAAAAGACTCGCCGCGCGCAGCTTGCCGATGGAGACGTCGGGCTCGTAAGAGGTGAGCGAGGAGACGAAGGTGAGGACGAAGAAGCCGAGGAGCGCGTAGTCAACGGGCGTGCGCGCGAGGCGCGGTCGCGGGCGCGGGGCGAAGCGCGCGACCCAGAGGAGCAGCGCGAGCAGCCAAGCCGTCTGCGTCGCGGCGATGGAGACGGGCGCGGCGAAGGCTAGCAGGAAGAGGCAGACGACCGTCGCGCGCTCAAGCCAGCGCGCCAACGGGGAGACGTTCGCCCGCGGGCTTCCGGGGAGGGTGGCGGGCGGCGTCATGCGTGGGATTCTAGCACCAGATTACTCGCGCGCCGCCGCGCTGTGGCATGATAGCGGCTCGCGATGAGCCGCCGGAAAGTTGTCATCTTAGGTCCGCTGCCGCCGCCGTACGGCGGCGTCTCGGTTTACCTCGCCGCCCTCGCCGAACACCTCAAGGCTTGCGGCGTGCGCGTGGTGGCTCTGTGCGGCGACCGCTCGCGGGACGACCGGCGCGTCCGCTTCGTCAACCACCGCAGGCTCGGCGTCATCAGCGCGCTCGTCGCGGAGGGGCGCGGCGCGCGCGTCCTCGACGCGTCGCACTTTCACTTCGAGCACCCGCACGCCGTCTTGCTTCCCGCCTGGCTCGCGCTCAAGCGCGCGCTCGGCTTCACCTGGTACAAGAACGTGCACGACGGCTCGCTCCCCGCGCGCCACCGGAATTTCGGCGCGGCGCGAAGATTCCTCTTCCGGCGCGCGGTCGCGTCGGTTGACGAGTTCGTCGTCGTCAGCGAAGAGCTGCGGCGCTGGCTACGCGAGGAGATCAAAGTGACGCAGCGCGTGACGCTCGCGCCCTCCCTGCTCGCCGTCGCGCGCGACGCGCCCGACGCGCCCCTCTCAGCCGGGGCGGAAAAACAGCTCGCGCCGTACCTGCGGCGCGCGCGCCGCGTCTGCTCCGTCGGCGTCTTCATCGAAGATTACGGCTTCGCGCACGCGGCGGAGGCGGTCGAACGGCTGCGCGAGGAGACGGGCGAAGACGTCGGGCTCGCCCTGCTCGACGGCACGTTCGCGCGCGACGAAGCTTACCGCCGTGCCGTGCTCGCGGGGCGCGACTGGATCACCGTCCTGGAGAACGTGCCCAACCCGGAGGTCTATCAGGTTCTCAGGCGCAGCGACGTCTTCGTCCGCGCCTTCGCGCACGAGAGCTACGGCATCTCGCGCGTCGAGGCGATCTGGTGCGGCACGCCCGTCGTCGCGACTAATGTGGGCGAGACGCGCGGGATGCTCACCTACGAGTTTGGTGACACGGACGCGCTCTGCGCGCAACTTCGCCGCGCCCTCTACGATCCGCCGCGCGAGGACTTGGCGGCGTGGGCGGAAACCTACCGGCGCGAGGCGGGCGAACATCTGCAAGCGATCAAAGACGTGCTCGGACTGCGGAAGGATGAGGGATGAAAGAATGAGGGATGAAAGAATGAGCACTCAGGTGGAGCGATCTCCCTTTCATCCTTCGTCCTTCATCCTTGATCCTTTTCAGTTGACGATCTCGATGCGAGAGACGGGGTGCAGCTCCCAGGCGGTGGCGCGCCAGTCAACGGGGTTGCCGGGCGCGGTGTTTTCGGACTCGCCGGCGTGCTCTCGGTCGAAGAGCAGCCAGCCCTCGAAGCGGCAGCGGTGACCGACGAGCGCGCGGCGCAGCGCGGCGAGAGACCAGTCGTCACCGCGCGCGCGTGCCGCGTCCATGAAGCGCGGCGACACCTCGACGACGACGGTCTCCGTGGGCGGCGCGTCCGGTCGGGCGGCGACGTGGATGTGCACGTCCCTGCGCGTGAGCGAAAAACAGTTCGCCGACTCGACGCCGCCGCGCTCGACCGAGACGACGTAGCCCTCGAACGCGGCGGCGCGCGACTCAGACCAGCGCGCGCGGTCGTCGCCCGCGGCGGCGAGCGCGCCGAGTGTCGCGCGGCGGTCGAAGTCTGCGTCGTCCGGCGTCGTCGTGCGGTTCTTGAGCGCGTCGAGGGCGCGCGCGGAGGGCGTGACGGCGCAGCCTCGGGGCGGGCAGTAGCGCGCCTGCGCGAAGAGCGCGAGCGCGGCGCAGGGCGCGGAGATGGCGAGCGCGACGGCGAGCCGCCGACCGAGGTGTGACACGGTTGACGAGTCTAAACGCGTCGGCTCGGCGTCGGCTAGTGCGGCGCGTCGAGAGCGGGCGGCGGGGTGAGCCGAAGCAGACGAAGGGCGGCGACGATCTCACTGTTGAGATCGTCGCCGCCCTTTTAGTCGGACGTTGTCGCTGCGGCAGACACGAGTGCCACTCGAAGAGTCGCGCGCCCGCCGCGCGCACTCTCTAACTCGTCAGCCGCCGAAGCGTCGCTAGCCGTGCGCCGCCGGACTAGACAGTCCTGCGCCCGGAGAGCAGGTTGATGACGAAGACCACGAGCGCGACGACGAGCAGCAGGTGGATGAACGCGCCGCCGACGTGCGCCACCAGACCGAGCAGCCACAGCACCAACAAGACCACCAGAATCGTCCAGAGCATAGCTAACCTCCTTTGTCCCTTCCGCTAGTTTGAACTGTTGCGAACCGTGCACAGATAATCGGCAACGCGCGTGCCAGCGCCACGGACACGACGCCGAACGCCAATAACACCCGCGAAAAGAGCGGTTTACCAAAGCGCGGCGGCGCGTCGCGACCCGCCCCGCGGGGTAACGAATCAGACGCGCCTCGTATTAAAACTTGTCATCCGGCACGGGCGACTCGCTCGTTTTGTTACGACGGCGGGGCGAACGGTTTTTCAGTTTTCAGTTTTGAGTTTACAGTTTTCAACCGGAGGGTTGAGACTGAAAACCGGCTCGGCTGAAAACTGAAAACCGGAAACTGAAAACTGTCCTGCCCGTGTGAGTATCCGTCGCCGATGCTCGCGGGAAAATCCGTCACCTGCTTCGGGGGCGACGATTAAAGGTGTGGTTGTGGCTTCAAAGTCATAACGAGTGCCATCGTCGCCCAACTGCTACCGGCGGCTGAGATGAATTGGTTCTTGTCGTGCGGGAATCCGCTATCGACGTGCGGGATGACGGGGAAGGAGCGGGATTTAACCAGCCACGAACCGTCACCGAGTTGCGTCCGTAGCAGGAAGCCGATCCCGCGGCGATAGACAGGACTCGAAGTTGATAGCCCGGCTGCCTCGTGCAAAGAGAATAACGCCTGTCCCGTCGCGTAGGCGTCACTCCCTAAAGTGTCTAACTGCGACCACCCGCCATCCGCGCGTTGACGTGAGAGCAGTTCGTCGGCTGCTCGCGTCACGACCTGCTCATCCGCCGCCGACCAGCGCAGCCCCAACAGCCGATACACCCTCTCCTCGTTCGTCTTGGGCGTGGCATTCAGGAGCCAAGTCTGGGCGAGCTTGACGCGGTTGTTTATCTCTTCGGCGCGACCTGCGGGCGCGAACTGCTTCAGCCCGCGCAGCGTGAGAGCCGTCGCGGTGAAATCGCTGTACTCCAATGGCGGGCGGTAACTCGTCGCCCGCCATCTCCCGTCAGGCGCTTGTTTGCCCGCAAGGTGAATGACGAGTCCGTCCGTCGTCTTGCTCTCGCGGTAGCCGTTCGCCGCCAGCGCCCAGAGGGCGTAGCCGCCCTCAATTTGCGCGTCCATCTCCTGCCCCTGTAATGCGCGCTCGCGCGACTTCGCCCAACGGCTAAGAGTAGCCTCGGTAGCCTCACGCACGACGCGCTCATCAACTCTAAAACCGCGCTCGCGCGCTAACGCGAACGTCAACGCGCCGAGCGATTGACTATGACACGAGACGCAACTCGCGTTCTTGAGAAAAGCTGAACTACTGGACTGCAACAGGGGAAGACTTTTATTGACCGCCGCTTTGACCGCCGCAGCATCATCAGCCCGCATCACCGCCCGTCGGATTGTCAGGTGTGCGAACATCAGCAGCGCTATGACGACAATTATTTTACGCACCATGTTCATCTTCACCGTCCGATTTAATCTTGAACCTGAATGAGCCTTACGCCCCGCTGGTCGGCGCGCCTACTTCGTCGCGCCCGCTTGTCTCAGTAGTCTGACGGAAGGCGTGTAGCCTTTTTTCGACGCCCACGACAGCGCCGTCGCGCCGTCCTGAGCGCTGGCGTTCACGTCCGCACCTTTGTCGAGCAGCGCTTTCACGATTTGCGGGTTGTCGTTCTCACCATAGACAGCCCACATCAGCGCCGTGTGCCCCTCGCCGTCCTTAAGGTTGACGTTAGTGCCGGCGGCAAGCAACGCCGCAACAATTTCGGGCGAGTCCTGATTGACGACCCACATCAAAGCATTTGTGCCGAGGCTATCCACCGCGTTCGGGTCTGCGCCTTTCGCCAGTAACAACTTTACGCAGTCGATGTTCCTGTTGTTAGCCGCCCATATCAGCGCCGTCCTTCCGTCGGCACTTTTGGCATTCACGTCAGCGCCTTGCGCGAGCAAGAGGCTCAAGACGTTGGCGTCACCGCCCGCCGCCGCGCGCATCAACGCCGTCCCGCCCTGCTTGTCCTTTGCTTTGGGGTCGGCGCCGCCCGCGAGTAGAGCGCGCACCACGTCGGCCGCGCCGCTGTATTCGGCGGCGACGACCAGTGCGGTGTTGCCCGTGTCAGCCTTGGCGTTCACGTCAGCGCCTTTGCCTAAGAGTAGTTTCACCTTCTCCAAGGAACTGACCGCCCACATTAAGGGGGTCGCTCCGGCTTTGTTACCGTCGTTAGGGTTCGCGCCCTTGTCGAGCAGCATTTTCACGCAACTAGGTGAGGCGTAGAGAGCCGCATACATCAGCACGCTGTCGCCGTCCGCGTCTCGCGCGTTCACGTTCGCCCCGTTGTCCAGCAGCGCGGCGACGGCTACCGCATCGCTCTTTTTCAGCGCGGCGAAGAGCCGTTCGTCGGCGCTCAGCGACTGAGCGGAAACGCCGCATACGCGCGCGAGCAATAAGCACAAAATCAGAGGCAGGGGAGTTGTCTTTGCTTGTGACATGGGCGACCGTAAGCTCGGACTGCGGCAGCCCGCAAGCTCCCACAGTCCGAGTCAGAAATTTACACTACCTTCTATGCCAAGGCGGGACTTTCGTCAATAGTATCTAAGCTGTCTTTGGTCTGCGGGTAGGCAATCGCGCCGAGAGTTTCGACCGCCTCGCGCTGCATACTCGGAAGGACGTGCGCGTAAGTTTTGAGCGTCTGCGTAACTTCCGCGTGACCGGGCCTCATATTCGGCGGTTCCTAAGTTCTCATTCCAGCGTGCTACTATTCGCGTTCAAATCTTGGGCACCTCCTGGGGCACCTGTGGTGCTTCCGGAGGGGCGGAATCAGCCCTTCAAGCGTACAAAGATTGCCAATTTTCTCAGGGAAAAGCATTGTTTGCTTCGGGGGCGAGGACTGGTGGTACCACCACCCGCACTCGAAGAACCACCTCATGCGCCGCTTCGCGCGCGCGGGCAACCGCGTCGTCTTCGTCAACTCGATCTCGATGGGGCTCCCCAGCCTCTCGAACAAAGACCTGCTCCCGCGCCTGCGCCGCAAACTGCGCTCCTACGCCAAGCTGGCGCGCACGACCGGGGAGGGCATCACCGTCGTCTCGCCCGCCGCGCTCCCCTTCCACGGCAGCGCCGCCGCGCGCGCCGCGAACCGCAGACTCCTCGCCGCGCAGATCGGCTTGCTTGCGCGCCGTCGCGGACTCTCGAAGCCGATCCTCTGGATCGCCATCCCGACCGCCGCCGACATGATCGGCTGCCTCGGCGAGTCGCTCGTCGTCTATCACGTCTCCGACAAGTACGACGCGAATCTGATGGATCACGCGACCGACCCGGCGACGATCAGGCGACTCCACGAGCGCGCGATTGACCGCGCCGATCTCGTCTTCTATTCGGGGCGCAAACTCTTAGACGAAGCCACGCGCGGGCGCGAGCGTTCCTACCTGCTCGAACAGGCGGTTGACTTCGAGCACTGGTCGCGCGTCGGCGCGAAGGGGGATGGCGCGCTTCGGATCGCGCCGGAGATCGCCGCGATCCCGCGACCGCGACTCGGCTACTTCGGCGCGATAGAGCCGTGGCTCGTCGATCAGGAACTCGTCAAGCGCGCGGCGCGGGAGCGCCCCTCGTGGCGGTGGGTTTTTATCGGCAACAAGTCGCGCGGGATGGAGATCGAGGAGCTGCCGAACACGCACTTCCTCCCCGCCGTCGCTTACGACGTGCTGCCGCGCTACGCCGCGGGCTTCGACGTGTGCGTGCTGCCGTGGGAGACCGAGCGCGCGTTCACCTCCTACGGCTCCGCGATCAAGGTGCGCGAGTACCTCGCCACGGGCAAGCCCGTCGTCATCTCGCCGCTCCCCGAATACGAGCCGATGCGCGACGTGCTCCGCATCGCGCGCAGCCGCGAAGATTTTTTCCGGCTAGTTGAAGACGCGCTCGCGGAAGACGACGAAGAGGCTTCGCGCCGCCGTCAAGAGTCCGTGAAGGAAGGAACTTGGGACGCGCGCGCCGAGTGGGTGAGCGGGCTGATTGAAGAGGCGCTGGCGAAGCGTGATAATCTGCGCGGCGCGGGCGAGTGATTCGGTTTATGTTAATGGTGATGCTACTAGGATTCACCGCAGAGGCGCGGAGTTCACGCAGAGTTTGCGCGGAGACTTCTCTGCGAAAACTCTGCGGATTCTCCGCGCCTCTGCGGTGAGTCTTCTTCCGAGATGAAACAGCTCCTCCAAAATTTGAAGAACGGCGAGGGCGCGGTGGCGGACGTGCCCGCGCCCGTCGTCCAGCGCGGGCGCGTGCTGGTGCGCGCCGCCGCGTCGCTCGTGAGCGCGGGGACGGAGCGCGCGGTCGTCGAGCTGGGGCGCAAGGGGCTGCTCGGCAAGGCGCGCGAGCGACCCGACCTCGTCCGCAAGGTCGTCGAGAAGGTCAAAGCGGAAGGGCTCGCCGCGACGCTCGCCTCCGTGCGCGACAAGCTCGACGAGTCGCACGCGCTCGGCTACAGCGCGGCAGGGATAGTGGCGCAGGTCGGCGAGGGCGTCGAGGAGTTTCGCGCGGGCGACCGCGTGGCGTGCGCCGGGACGGGCTACGCCGTGCACGCGGAAGTTTTGAGCGTGCCGAAGAATTTGTGCGTGCGTCTCCCCGAAGAGGTTGATTTCGAGTCGGGCGCGTTCGCGACCGTCGGCGCCATCGCGCTGCAAGGCGTGCGGCTCGCGGAGCCGACGCTCGGCGAGTCCTGCGTCGTCGTCGGTCTCGGTCTCGTCGGTCAGCTCGCGGCGCAGCTCCTCAGCGCCAACGGCTGCCGCGTCTTCGGCGTTGACACGGACGCGGCGCGCGTCGAGCTCGCGCGACGGCTCGGCATGGACGACGGCGCGACGCTGCGGGCGGACGACGAAGCTTCCGAAGAGGAAGCGCGCCGCGCCGTCGAGGCTTGGACGCGCGGGCGCGGCGCTGACGCGGTTCTGATCACGGCGGCGACGCATTCGAGCGCGCCCGTCCGTTTCGCGGGCGAGGTGTCGCGCTTGAAGGGGCGCGTCGTCGCCGTCGGCGCGGTCGGCATGGACGTGCCGCGCGACGTTTACTTCGCGCGCGAGCTGACGCTGAGAGTTTCGATGTCCTACGGACCCGGACGCTACGACGCGGAGTACGAGGAGCGCGGGCACGACTACCCGCTCGCTTACGTGCGCTGGACGGAGGGGCGCAACCTCGAAGCCTTCCTCGACACGGTC
>JAIVGV010000548.1 GCA_020201365.1 Acidobacteriota bacterium | reverse complement strand
CTCCTTACGAACGACTTGAGACCGCGCACGTCTCATCCGCCGCGGCGAAAAGTATTCAGCGGTCAGCAGTCAGTAATCTGCGAAAACAGCCGGTGAGTCGCGGGCAATCGCCGCACGTGAAAACTCTTCGCTCTACTTCGCCAGCCTTCAACCGCTCGGCTGACTACTGATTACTGATCGCTGACGACTAAAAAGGCGACGACTCCACTCTCCGTGAAGCCGTCGCCTAGTTGCCCGACCCGTCTCTCGACCGGTCGCTCGCGCGCCCGCCCTGCGGGGCAGTTATCGCCGTCACGTTCGGCACTGTCTTCGGGCTTCTCAATGGGCGCGGGCGTTGATTAATCGAACCCTTCCGCTCTTTCTCGCACGCAAGCGCGAGCCTTCTCGAGCGCGACTAGCGGCGCAAGCCGAGGCGGTTAATGAGCTCGTGGTACTGCTCGATGTCGCGGCGCTTGAGGTAGTCGAGCAGGCTGCGGCGCTGCGAGACCATCTTGAGCAAGCCGCGGCGCGAGTGGTTGTCCTTGCTGTGCGTCTTGAAGTGCTCGGTGAGCTGGTTGATGCGCTCGGTCAGAAGCGCGACCTGCACCTGCGGCGACCCCGTGTCGCCCTCGTGCGTGCGGTAATCGTTGACGATCTTTTCCTTCGTTGCCGTGTCTAACATGACTTCCTTCGAGATGGTCCTCCCAGACCGCAGTCTCACCCCTGCAAGCGCAGGCAACCGCGAAACTTAGCAAATCGCCTGAGAATTTAACACGCCGCTTCGCGCACTGTCCAGCGACGGCGGATCGTGCGGCGGCGGCGGGCGAGTACGGATGTGCGGGTGATCTATCTTTACTGGTCGGCGAACAGACGCTCGTACTCCGCCCTCTGCCTTCGGTAGCACTCGCAGGCTGTCTGTTCGAGGCGCGGGCGGTCGAGGATGCGGACGTGCCCGCGCGAGTAGGCGATGAGACCGGCTTCCTGCGCCTTGATCGCCGCCTCGGTGACGCCCGCGCGCCTGACACCGAGCATCATGGCGAGGAACTCGTGCGTGAGGTCAACCTCGTCGGAGCCGACGCCGTCGGCGCTCATCAGAAGCCACTTGCAGAAGCGCTCTTCCAGGCGGTGCGTCGCGTTGCACGCCGCCGCGTGCGAGCCCGTCACGATGACGGTGTGTATGTAGCGGTTCGTCAGCTTGTGCAGCTCGCCGCGCCGCTCGTAAGCCTCTTTGACGACGCGCGAACTCACCCTGATCGCGTCGCCCGGCACCTGCACGAACGTCGGCATCGGCGTCGTCACCGCGTCGAGCAGGACGGGGACGCCCGACATCCCCCCGCGCCCGATGATGCCCGACTCGACGGTCGCGCCGTCCTCCATCTGCGTGACGAGCGAGAGCAGGCAGCCCGAGGGGAAGTAGCAGTCCGCGATGGGCTCTTCGGGGACGATGACGTGCTGCCCGTGGTAGAGGCTCACGCGCTCGAAGTGCGGGCGCAAGAGTGCCAGCTCCGCCTCGGGAAGTTTCGCGAGGAGTCGGTTTTCCATGATTGACCTAGGGAGCGCCGCCGGGTTCGGGTCACGAGCGATCCACTCTAGACCATGAAGCGGAACTTATAAAGAGCGCGACAAAGCCGCGTCTGTCCGCTTCCGCGCAGCCGCGCCGCGCGTTTCGCCGAGCCGGGCGCGTACCTGTTTGCCGCGCCGCGTTTCTCTGCTACGATGCCGCGAAACGGGATTATACGAGATCGAAATCAGACGAGACGGAGATGCTCGGATGCGTAAGCGACAGGCGCGCGTCGTTGTAGTCGGCGGCGGCATGGGCGGGCTGTTCACGGCTCTGGAGGTCGCGGGCGCGGCGGAGGTGACGCTCGTCTCGCCGGAAGACCACTTCCTCTTCCCGCCGATGCTCTACGAGTACCTGAGCGGCGAGGTCGAGGCGTGGCACATCGCGCCGCCGTACAAGGAACTCATAGACGAGCGGATCAACTTCGTGCAGGGCGCGGTCACCGAAGTTGACTTCGACGCGCGCGCGGTCGCCATCGCCGGTCGCGTGCGAAGGTTGGAATACGACGCGCTCGTCCTCGCCGTCGGCGGCGTGACGAACTTTTACGGCATCGAGGGCGCGGACAAGTTCTCATTACCTTTCCGCAAAATCCGTCACGCCGACGCGCTGCGCTTTCGGATGATTGACGCGCTCGACCGCATCCCGCCCGACGCCGCGCCGCAGGACGCGCGCGCCTCGGCGACCTTCGCCGTCGTCGGCGCGGGCGCATCCGGCGTGGAGCTTTCGACGAAGATGGCAGATCTGCTGCGCGACGCCTTCCGGCGGCGGGGCTTGCGAGGCGAGCCGCGCGTCCTCGTCGTCGAGATGGGCGCGCAGATCGTCCCCGGCATGGACGACGAACTGCGCGGCGCGGTCGAGGAAGCGTTGTTGGAGCGGCGCGTGGAAGTCCACACGCGGACGCGCGTCGTGCGCGTCGCCGAAGACGGCTTCACGTTCGAGCACGACGGCGCGCGGGAGGAGATTAAG
>JAIVGV010000547.1 GCA_020201365.1 Acidobacteriota bacterium | reverse complement strand
GGTGTTGACGACGGGGAAGCGGCGCAGGAACTCGCGCACGTATGCGTCGTGCGCCGCCTTGAAGGCGGCTTCGCCCGACGCGCCGCCGCCGTTCGTCGCCGTCTGGTTCGTCGTCGGCTGCACGCACGAGAGCGTCGCGATTAGCGTCGCGCAGAGGCAGGGCAGAAAAAGTTTTCGCATGGTTTCACCTCGACCGAGTTTGCGAGGGGAAGTTTCCGCGGGGGCGTGGAAGCAACGCGAGACGCGTCGCGCGGCATCAGAATCCGCGAGCATAGCAAGCCCGGCGGGTCGCCAAGAGGGGGTTTCGACGCGCCGAGCAATTCTCCTGTGGTTCCCGCCCGGCGTGGCGTACACGCGCCGGGCGGGATTTTTTTAGCCGTGAGCGATTAGCTCACAGCCTTCTTCCCCGTGAACTTCAGCGCGGGCGCGGGGATGGGCAGGTTGTTGACTTTGATCGAGCCCGACACCGAGTCGCCCGCCACGTCCGCCGAGACGCGCGCGTCGAAGGAGCGACCCTGCAGCGTGAGCGAGACGGTGGCTTCGAGCCGCGCGCCTTCGACGCGCACGTCGCTCAAGGCGCCGTCGCCGAGCTGCGACTTGATCGAGCCCTGCGGCGCGCCGTCCGCGCCGCGCGCGAGCGCGAGCGTCGCCGGGTACTGACCGAAGGGCGTCTTCACGTCCAAGTTCCACACGCCGAACAGCGCGCCCGCGCCGTCCGACGGAGGCTGATTGCCGCCCGCCGTCTGACCCGCGCCGCCCGCCCCGCTCGCTGAAGTCGTCCCGCCCGCGTCGTTCGTCTGTTCCGTCGCCACGTCCCCTCCCCGATCTTTGCGCTGACCGTTGCTGTCGTAAAGCTCCACCTCTTCGGCGTAAGGTCTGATCTGCTCCTTGAGCGCGGCGGCGTCGCCGACGATGACGAGCGCGGCGCGGTCGGGCGTGACGTACTCGCGCGCCGCGCGCTGCACCTCCTCGCGCGACACGGCTTGCACGCGGTCGCGGTAGGTCAGCAGGTAGTCTTCGGGCAGACCGAACATTCTGATCTGGATGAGCTGATCGATGAGCCCGTCCAAGGTCTCAAGCCGGATCGGGAAGATGCCCGTCAGGTAAGTCTTCGCGTCGCGCAGCTCCTTCTCCGTGACCTCCTCGTCGCGTATGCGCGCGAACTCGTAAAAGAATTCTTTGAGCGAGTCGCCCGTCACGGGCGTGCGCACCTCCGCGGTCGCGCGGAAACTCCCCGCGTCGCGGCGCGCGTCGAGCTGCGTGTAAGCGCCGTAGGTGTAGCCCTTCTCTTCGCGCAGGTTCATGAACAGGCGCGAGGAGGCGTTCGCGCCGAGGATCGTGTGCATGACGAGCGTCGGGAAGTAATCGGGGTGCGTGCGCGTGATGGCGAGGTTGGCGATGACGATGTTCGACTGCGCCGAACCGGGGCGATCCACGAGGTACGCGGCGCGCTTCGTGCGGGCGGGCGGGGCGGGGAAGTCCGCGCCGCGCGGCGCGCCCGGCTCCCACGCGCCGAACAGTTCTTCGACGCGCCTTAAGATTCGCTCGCGGTCGAAGTCGCCGCCGACGACGAGCGCGGCGTCGTTGGGGATGAAAGTCGCGCGGTGGAAACTTAGAACCTCTTCGCGCGTCGCGGCTGTGACCGACTCGGGCGTGGGCGCGACGACGTGGTACGGGTGCGCGCCGTAGATGACGGACGAGAGGCGCTCGTTGGCGAGGAAGGCGGCTTGACCGCGCTGCGCGATCAGGTTCTGCAAAGTGTTCTGCTTCGTCAGCTCGAGCTCGTCTTCGGGGAACGTCGGGCGCAGAGTCACGTCCGCGAGCAGCTCCAGAATCTCGTCGGCGAAGTTCGAGAGGGCGGAGGCTGCGACGGTCGTGTAGTCGGAGTTCGCGCCCGCGGTCAGCGTCGCGCCGATGCGCGCCACGTCTTCGGCGATCCGCCGGGAGGTGCGCGAGTCCGTCCCCTCGGTGAGCATCCCCGCGCAGATGTCCGTCAGACCGGGTCGCTCCGGCGGGTCTTGCGCGTTCCCCGTCGGGAACGCGACGCGCAGCGTGACGAGCGGCAGGCGCTTGCTCTCGACGAGCACGACGCGCAAGCCGTTCGCGAGGCGCAGCTCTTCCGACGCGGGCAGGTTCAACGCGCGCGGCGCGAGCGGCGCGGGCGGCTCGCGGCGGAACGACTCGGTCTGTTCTTCAATGCTGCTCATAAAGAAATGATGAATGCGGAATGACGAATGATGCGTGAAAGGCGAGCTGTCTTTTCATTCATCATTCCGCATTCATCGTCCATCATTTCATCTGCGGTGCGTCCGCTGGTTGCTGCGGTTTCTCCGGGTGCGGCTCGTCGCGCGCGACGGGCGCGTCGGGCGTCGCGTGCGTCGGCGCGGGGGGCTGCGCGGGCGGGCGCGGGGGGACTTGCGGGGGCGGCGCGCCGGGCTGATCCTGTTCGCCCGCGGCGGCGGACGACGGCGCGGCTGTCTCGGCGTCTTCGGGCGCGGGGACGACTTC
>JAIVGV010000049.1 GCA_020201365.1 Acidobacteriota bacterium | reverse complement strand
CGCTCTGGCTGCTCTACCTGCAAAAGTTCGTCATCCACGCCTTCTGCCAGTACTGCCTCCTCTCGGCGTGCACGACGACGCTGCTCGCCATCGTCGTCATCATGCAACAACTGACGCGCCGCCGCGCTTAAACGACGACTAGCCGCGCGCGCGGAAGACGAAGTAGGAGACGACCGCGATGACAAGCAGGAGCAGGAGCGCGAGGCAGCCGAAGATCGCGCCCTTCGTCTTGCGCCAGCGGTTCGGATCGGGCGGCATCAGCGAGCCCTGCGGGAAGTAGGGCGGCGGCGTGTTTGTCGGCATCTTCTCGTCACCTCAGTCTGTTTGTGTGTTCGTTCTTATCCTAAGGTTCGCTTCGAAAAAAAATCAAAAATCGCTCACCGCAGAGGCGCAGAGTTAGCGCAGAGTTTACGAAGGGAGGACGAGCCTCCGCTCTAACTCCGCGAATCCTCTGCGCCTCTGCGGTGAATCTTCCTTCTTATCAACTTCTTCACCCGCCGCGTCGTCACACACTCTCTCTCGGTTCAGTTCACCTCTTCCAGCTCGCAGCGCAGCACCTCCGCCACGCTCCAAGCCTGCGCGACGCAGCCGCGCGGCGTGTGCGGCGCGTCGCCGTCGAAGATTTCGGAGATTTGACCGACGCCCGCCTCGCGCAGGTGCGCGCGGAAGTTGGCGAGCCAGCCGCGCGCCTTCTCCAGACTCTCCGGCGAGCGGTCGTTGATCCGCAGGTACGCCGTGACGAAAGCGCCGATGAGCCAAGCCCAGACCGTCCCCTGGTGGTAAGCCGTGTCGCGTGAGTAGGCGTCGCCCTCGTAGCGCCCGCGGTAGTCCGGGTGCTGCGGCGAGAGCGAGCGCAGCCCGTAGGGCGTCAGCAGCTCGCGCTCGCAGCACTCGACGACGGCGCGCGCACGCTCGCCCGTCGTGATCGCGTGCGGGAGGCTGACGGCGAAAATCTGGTTCGGTCGCACGCAGTCGTCCGCCTCGCCCGCGTCGCCGACGCAGTCGTAGAGGCAGTTGGCCGCGTCGTTCCAGAAGAGACCGTTGAAGCTGGCGCGCGCCGCGTCGGCTATCGAGCGACAGCGGTTGCGCGTCGCGTCGTCGCCGAAGCGACGCGCGATCGCTTCCACCGTCCGCAGCGCGTTGTACCAGAGCGCCTGAATCTCGACGGGCTTGCCCGTACGCGGCGTCACGAGGTAGTCGCCGATCTTCACGTCCATCCACGTCAGCTGCACGTCCACGTTGCCCGCGCGCAGCAGCGAGTCTTCGGTCATGCGCATGTCGTAGTGCGTGCCGCGCTCGTGCCAAGAGATGATCTCGCGCAGCGGCTCGTAGAGCTTCTCGCGCACGAAAGTTTCATCTTGCGTGCGGCGCAGGTACTCGCCGACGGCGTTGACGAGCCACAGCGTCGCGTCCGCCGTGTTGTATTCGGGCTGCTCGCCCGCGTCCGGGAAGCGGTTGGGGATGAGACCCTGATTGAGGTTGGCGGCGAAGGCGAGCAGGATTTCGCGCGCTTCTCGGAACCGACCCGTGGCGAGCGCGAGACCGGGCAGCGAGATCATCGTGTCGCGCCCCCAGTCCGTGAACCAGTGGTAGCCCGCGATGACCGTCGAGAGGCTCCCGCCCCGGCGGACGACGAACTGATCCGCCGCGCGCACGAGCGACGCGATGTAGTCCGCGCGCCCTTCGTCGGGCGACGCGCCGGCGTCCGATCCGACTGACGGCTCGCCGCCCCGTGATTCTCCGCCCTCCGCCTCGCCTGCTTTCGCGCCGACCGGCGAGCCGACCGCGACGAGCCTCGCGCGCCGCGCGCGTTCTTCGTCTTCAATCGCCGCGGCGTCGCGCGCGGTGCAAATGTCGGTCGCGGCGACGACGTTGCAGGTCGCGCCGTCCGAAACGTCGAACGTGAGCAGGCAGGGGTTGAAGAGGTCTTCGTGGAAGTCGAAGCCGCGCGCCTTCTCCTCGACGTAGATGAAGTTCCGGTACCAGAGCCCTTCGACGGAGACGGCGCGCGCGTCGTGCGCGATGCGGAGCGAGGGCGCGAAGTCGCGTCTGCCGACGCGCAGCGCGCCCGGCTTGATCTCCGAATCGAGGAAGATGTCCTGAGATTCGTGCGCGAGCGAGTGGTAGTCGCGGAAGGCGACGAGCGGTCTCAGCTCGAACGTCGCGCGCGCATCCTTCGGCGCGCGGAATGTGTACCGCACGGCGGTCGCGTTGCGACCGTGCGCCGCGACGACGCGCTTCTCGATCTCGAACGCGCCCGCGCGGAAGGTGAAGACGGGGAAGGGGTCGAGGCGGAAGCCGGTCTGCGAAAGGTAGCCCCGCGGGCTCACCACGTCGGGCTCGTAGCGGTTGGTCGAAATCTCGAAGCGCTCTCCGCCGACGACCAAGACCTCTTCGAGCTTCGAGAGCAGCACGACGCGGCGCGTGGGCGGCGGGTCGGCGGCGACGAGCAGACCGTGGTAGCGGCGCGTGTTCTCGCCCGCGACGGTCGAGGAGGCGTAGCCGCCCAAGCCGTTCGTCTCTAGCCACTCGCGCCGCTGCGAAGTCTCTAAGTTTCCGCACTCGCCCTCGTCGAAACTGATCAAGCCTCGCCCTCCGCCGTTCACCTGTACGCCCTTCGACCTCCTCTGTCTTGTACCACAAATCGGCCGGGGCGGCGCGCAAGAAATCCGGCGCGGGACGTTCAAAAACTGGGCGTCGGAAAAATCCTGCGGGACGAAGGAGGTCAGGCGTGATGAAAAAGGTGCTGTGGCTCGCGCTCTGCTGCGCGTGCGTCGCCGTGCTGGCGGCGGCAGTATTTGCGGGCGGCGCGAGGGTTGACGAGAAGGCGCCGACCGGCGAGACGGGCTTGAGCGTCGGCGTGAGCGGCGGGGCGGAGGAAGACTTACTGGCTGACGAAGGCGCGCAGGAGCGCGGCGACTGGCGCGCATCGCAGCCCGTGCGCTACGAGCCGTTCGGCGTCGAGGTCGTCGCCGGGGGCGAATCGCTCGAACAGTATCCGGCGCGCGGGCGCGTGTACGTCGAGGCGGTCGCTGGCGAGGAGTACGAGCTGCGGGTGCACAACCCGCTCGGCGTGCGCGTCGCCGTCGCGCTCTCGGTGGACGGGCTCAACACGATTGACGCGCGGCGCACGACGGCGCGCGACGCGAGCAAGTGGGTGATCGAGCCTTACTCGACGATCACGATCAGCGGGTGGCAGATGAGCGGCACGCGCGCGCGCCGCTTCTACTTCACTTCGGAGCGCGACTCTTACGCCAACAAGCTCGGTCGCCCAGACGACGTGGGCGTCATCACCGCCGTCTTCTTCCGCGAGCGCGAGCGCTACGCGGAAGTCGTGCCGCCGCGGCCGCGCCCGCTCGGCGAGCCGGAGGACGGGGGCGCGCGCAAGTCCGCGCCGAACCGGTCGGAGCCGCGAAGCCCTGCGCAGCCGTCTGCGAACTCGGCGGGCGCGGCGCGAGATCGCGCGGTCGCGCCGTCGGACGACGACGAGTACGCGGCGACCGGCATCGGCCGCCCGGTCGGAAACTCTGTGCGCTGGGTGAACCTCGATCTCGAACGCGAGCCCGCCGCGCAGGTGACGATCCGCTACGAGTACCGCCCCGCGCTCGTCCGCCTCGGCGTCCTGCCGCCGCGACAGGACGCGGATCGCGATCCGCTCCGCCGACGCGAACGCGCGCGCGGCTTCAAAGACCCGCGCTTCTGCCCGGAGCCGTGAGCGCCCGACGAAAGTTTAGGAACGGAGTCGGTCGCGCGGCGTCTAATGACCAGTCAACATTGAACCCTCGCGGAGTATCGTCATGGATAGATTCACGAACCCGCTCAAGCACGTGCGCGTCGCAGCGCCTTGCCCCGCCGACTGGGGGCGGATGCGCGGCGACGAGCGCGTGCGCTTCTGCGATCAGTGCAGCCTGAACGTCTATAACCTGTCGGGCTTGACGCGGCGCGAGGCGGAGAAACTTCTGACGAGCGCGGAGGGGCGACTCTGCGTCCGCTTCTACCGCCGCGCCGACGGGACGATCCTGACGAATAGCTGTCCCGTCGGTCTGCGCGCGATCAAGCGGCGCGTCTCTCGCGTCGCGACCGCGATTCTGTCGGCGGTCGTCAGCTTCTTCACCGGCCTGGGGATCGCTTCGAGCTTCGATCAATATCGCAGCCTGAACGCGGGCGAGACGATGAGAGGTGTACAAACGATGGGCACGGTGGCAGCGCCCGCCCCCAGGGGCGCGGACGCGCCCGTGATGCCTAGCGTGGAAGCGGGGCGCGCAGGCTGGGTGAACGGCAGAATGTCCGCCGCTCCTCTGAAATCACCTCGTCGTAGTGCGAACCCTGCCAGCGATTAGAACGTCTAACGGCGTCGCAGGTCTGACGTGTAAAGTTGCTGGTAGGCTCGGTAGTTCGCCATGACTTTCATGGCGTAGTCCTTCGACTCGCTGAAGCCGATCTCGGACGTGAAGACGCCGTTGTCTTTCTGGACGGCGCGGCGCACCCAGCGGGCGACGTTGTCCTCGCCGCCGTTGTAGGAGGCGGCGACGGCTTCGGGCAGATCGGGGAACATCTTGAACAGTTCCGAAAGGTACGCGACGCCGACGGCGATGTTCACTTCGGGTCGGTAGAGATCGTCTTCGGTCACATTCTTCAGCCCGGCGCGCGCGGCGTACTTGTTCGCCATGTCAATCGTCATCTGGAGCAGCCCGCGCGCTCCCGCCTGCGAGCGTGCGCGCGGGTTGAAGCCGCTCTCCTGCCGCATGATCGAGAGGACGAAGCGCGGGTCAACGTCCTTGCCGCGCACGGCGCGCAGGATCACGTCGGCGTTCGGCGCGGGGTAGTTCGCGGGCGAAGCTTCCGCCTCACGCTTCGCCGCAGCGGCGCGTGCCGCAGCCCCACGCTTCCAAGTCCCGCCCAGCTTCTGCAAGTGCTCGGTCGCCTGCCAGCCGTAGTAAGACGACGCTCGATCCGCGATTGACTGGAAGCCCGCGCCCGCCTGCGACTCCTGCTTCGAGCGTTCGAGCGCGTAGGCTTTCAGGTAGGCCACTTCCGACGGCGTGGTCGAGACGGCGGGCGTGAATGTTTGCCCGCGCAGTTCGTCCGCAGTTTTGATCGCCGACTGCCAGTCGGCTGAGGCGATCTCGAGCCGCAGCCGCGCGAAGAGCGCGTTCGCGTCGGTCGGCTTGCCTCTGTACTTCTCGCGCGTGAAGTTGATCCACTGGAGCGCGAGATCGTTGCGCCCGGCCTCTCGCCAACTGTCAATCGCGTTCAGATAAGCGTTCTCGATGCGCTCGCCCGCCGGATATTTCGCGGCGTATTCGAGGTAGCGCGTCGCCGCGTCAGCCGGTCTGCCGAGACGCAGGATCGTGGCGGCGGTGTAGTAGAAGCCCTCGCGCCCTTCCTTCTGCTGCGCGAAGTCGCGACCCAGACGCTCGAAGAAGGGGAGCGCCTCGTCGTAGCGCCGCTCGACGTAGAAGGAGCGACCGATGCCGAAGAGCGCGGCGGGGACGTTGGCGTCCGTCGGGTAGCGCGCGACGAGCGTCGTCCAGTGCTCGCGCGCCTCGTCGAAGGCGCGGTTGGCGAGGTAGATGGCGGCGCGGCGCATGTGCTCCTGCGGCGGCATGTTGGGGAGCGCGCCGTCCGCCTGACGGTTCTGGTGATCTTGTCGGCGCGCGGCGGCCAGCGCATCGTCGCCTTGATCGGCGGGCGGCAGCGGCTCGTTGAAGAGTTCGCCCGTCGTCGCCTCGGCGTTCGCGTTGGAGTTCGCGTTCGCGCCTGGCGCGGCGGGGCGGCAGGCGGGCAGGAGCGTCAGTGCGTAGAGGGCGGCGGCGGCGATGAGCGTCGAAGGGATGAGCATTGCGCGTTGGGTTCTCAAGGCGTTGATGACATCAAGCGATTTTTTCGGCGGGAGAGTTGTCGGGGAGGATGGCGAACCGGCTGAAGCGCGGCACGTGTGCGTCGGGCTTCAGCCGGTCGGTTGAAACTTCGAGCCGCTTCAGCTCGGCATGCAGTCGGGGCAGCCGCAGTCGCAGATCGCTTCGGGGCGGTCGCCCGCGCCTTCGCAGTAGGCGCTGCAATAGTCGCTGCCCTCGTCGGCAGGGCAGAGGCAGCCAGGGTGCTTGCAGCGTTTCTTCTCGTCAGCCATAAAGGGTCTTCCTTCCTGTTCAGTTTGGTGCTAGGTCTTGCGCGCATTCTAACAGCAACGCCGCGCCCGTTGGCAACCCCGACGCGACCGGCGCGTGACCTTCATGCGAGCGCGATGCCCACGCTGGCACGCTCACCGCGCCTCTTCATCCTCGACGATCTCGTAGCTCGAAACGATCTCGGCGGTCGGTCGCAGCGTCGCCGCGACGCTGCAGTACTTCTGATCCGAGAGCTCGACCGCCTGCGCGACCGCGCGCTCCGAGAGCCCCCGACCGCGGAGCGTGTGCTTCACCTCGATGCGCGTGTACGAGCGCGGGTGCTCGTCGCGGCGCGCGCCGCGCACCTCGACGGTGTAGCCCGTCACGCGCTCGCGCTTCTTGCGCAGGATCGAGACGACGTCCACGCCCGTGCACGCGCCGAGCGCGCAGAGCAGCAGCTCCATCGGCGTCGCCGCCGCGTTGCGCGCCGTGTCGGTCTCGACCGTCAAGGCGTGCCCGCTCGGCGAGACGGCGACGAACAGATCGTCGCCCGCGTATTTGACGACGGCTTTGGCGTCAGCGTTTGTCAACTTCTTTCGCCCCCCTCGTGAAGGCAGGATAGCACGTCGCGTTTAACACGCCGCGCGTGCACGCCGTTTGCAAACGGATAAGGGCGGGACGGCTCGACTCCTCCGTGCCGTTGGACTTAGCAGGTTTTCGGCTCGCGCGGTGGACTCGCATGATACGCGAGAGCCGTGCAGGTGAACGATCCGTGTACATGCGTCGCCCCGCGCAAACAGCCGTCAACTTGGCGTCTCTCCCGCCCGAACCATGATCGAGGAATAATTTAAACGGAGGGAAGAATCGAGATGAACAACGCAAGACGCATCATTTCCGTGGCGCTCGTCCTGGCGCTCGCGAGCCTCGGGCTCACGACGGCGCAGGCGCAGCGCACCGCCTACTCGCGCTACCAGCAGTCCCAGATCATCCGCCGCCTAGGAGACGACGCCGCGCGCTTCCGCACGACGCTCTCCGACGCGATGAACAACGGTGCCATAGACAGCACGCGCCGCGAGCAGAACGGCGACGTTTATGTCACAGACTTCTTCAACGCGACCGCCCAACTGCGCGACCGCTTCAACCGCCGCGCGGCGACGACCGCCGACGTGCAGCTCGTGCTCGACCGCGCCACACTCGTCAACAACTTCCTGCGCCGCAACCAGTTCGGCGGGCAGGTGGACACCGACTGGTCAACCGTGAGCGGCGATCTCACGCAGCTCGCCAGCGCCTACGGCTTGCGCTGGCGCGGCTACAGCGCCAACACCGCCTACGGCAACAACGGCGGCTACAATAACAACAACGGAAACTACGGCAACAACGACTACGGTCGCAGCGGCTACGCCAACTCCGACGCGCGGCTGACCGGCACCTACCGCCTCGACGCCTCGCGCAGCGACGACCCGCGCACGCAGGCTCAGAACGCCGTGCGCTACGTCCGCTACAGCGACCGCCAGCGCGTGCTCGATCAGCTCACGACGCGGCTCACGCCGCCCGACGCGCTCGCCATCCAGCGGCGCGGCAACGACGTGACCATCGCCTCGACGCGAGCGCCGCAGATCAACTTCACCGCCGACGGCGCGACGCGCACCGAGCAGATGCCGAGCGGGCGCACCGTCCAGACGAGCGCGCGCTTCTACGGCGATCAGCTCACGGTGAGCACGACGGGCGACCGCGGCAACGACTTCAACGTCACCTTCAACCCGCTAGACAACGGGCGCAGCCTCGAGGTCACGCGCCGCATCTCGGACGTGAACCTCTCGCAGCCCGTCACGGTACGCAGCGTCTATACGCGCACGGACGACGTGGCGCGCTTCGACGTGTATCAGGGCGGCGGCTACCCGAACAGCGGCTACCCGAACAACAACCCGACGACGACCGCGAGCGGCGACTTCATCGTGCCCGACGGCACGACGCTCGTCGCCACGCTCAACCAGGACCTGAGCACCGCGAACACGAGCGAGGGCTCGACCTTCTCGATGACCGTCAACCAGCCCTCGGAGTGGGCGGGCGCGGTCATTGACGGGCACGTCTCGAACGTCGCGCGCTCCGGGCGCATCTCGGGTCGCTCCGGGATGACGCTCAACTTCGACCGCATCACGCTGCGCGACGGTCGCGCCTTCACGTTCAACGGCTTCGTCGCGGGTGTCAACTCGACCAACGGCGAGAACGTGCGCGTTGACAACGAGGGCACGGTGCAGGACAACGGCAGCCAGACGACGCGCACCGAAGAGCGCGCCGCGATAGGCACGGCGGTCGGCGCGATCATCGGCGCGATAGCGAGCGGCGGCAGGGGCGCAGCCATCGGCGCGATCCTCGGCGCGGGCGCGGGCGCGGGCTCCGTCTATGTGCAGGGGCGCGACGATCTCACGCTCCCGCGCGGCACCGAGGTGACGATCCGCGCGAGCAGCCCGCAGAGACTTTCGCGCTAAGCGGTCTCTGACGTTCAACCGCGAAACCGCGCGGCTCGTCGCGCGGTCGGCTAACTTTCAAAGCCGACCGCGCGACGAGCCGCGCGATCTTTTTTCGTCGGCGCGTTGGAGTATGCGCCGCGTTGTGATTTAATCCTCGGCGGACGCGCGCCGAAAACTTGACGCGTGCCCGTTTCGTAGAAGCCTTGCGAATCGCGCGCGTATTCCAACGAAGAAGGGCGTCCGGCGCGAGCCGCACCGTTTCCAGCTGCTATTCCCCAAAACTTCAACGAAAGGACGACTCCCCGTCCGCGCGCCTGCGCCTGCGCGCGCGGGGCTGGCTAACACATGGCTGCGATCCTGGTCGTTGACGACGACGAGACAGTCCGCGACACACTCTACAATCTCTTCTCCGAAGAGCACCTCTGCCACACCGCCGACACCGCCGAGCAGGCGCTCGCGCGGCTCGACGAGGGCGACTACGACGTGGTGCTGACGGACATCTCCATGCCGGGCATCGGCGGCGTCGAGCTGCTCGGTCACGTCCGGCAGCGACACCCGCACACGCCCGTCATCATGATCTCCGGCATCGCCGACGAGGGGCACGCCAAGGGGCTCATACAGCTCGGCGCCTACGCCTACCTGCTCAAGCCGTTCCGGCTCGAAG
>JAIVGV010000546.1 GCA_020201365.1 Acidobacteriota bacterium | reverse complement strand
AATCAGGATCGAGTCAACCTCGTCCACGACGCCGTAGTAGTGACCGCGCTGGACGCAGGTCGCGAGGTCGAACTTCATGTTGTCGCGCAGGTAGTCGAAGCCGAACTCGTTGTTCGTCCCATACGTGATGTCCGCCGAGTAGGCGTCCTTGCGCTCCCAGTCGTCCATGTCGTTCTGGATGACGCCGACCGAGAGACCCAAGAAACGATAGATGCGACCCATCCACTCGGCGTCGCGCGAGGCGAGGTAGTCGTTGACGGTGACGACGTGGACGCCGCGACCCGTCAGGGCGTTGAGGTACGCGGGCAGCGTGGCGACTAACGTCTTGCCCTCGCCGGTTCGCATCTCCGCGATCTTGCCTTCGTGCAGGGCGATGCCGCCGATGAGCTGCACGTCGAAGTGGCGCATCCCCGTCGAGCGCACGCTCGCCTCGCGCCCGACGGCGAAGGCTTCCGGCAGGATTTCGTCGAGCGCGCGCCGCTCGCGCCGCTTGCGATCTTCGGGGCTCGTCGCGTCGGCTGTGGCGCGCGCGACGATCTCTTTGAAGTGCGCGGTGCGCGCGCGCAGATCGTCGTCCGAGAGCGTCTTGACGGACGCCTCCAGCTCGTTGACGCGATCCACGAGCGGCTGGAGCGTCTTCAGGTAGCGCTGGTTCTGGCTGCCGAAAACTTTGGTCAGAAACTTGTCAATCATTGCTTTTCACCCTTCCGAGAAACGAGCAGGCGCGGCGACGTCAGCCGCACGGCGCGCGACAGCGCAGAGTGGCGCGGTCTGCGATTTTAAGTGAGCGGGAACGGGCGGGGCAAGCGAGCCGTCGGCAGACGTTTCGCCCCGCGCGGTTGTTCAGGGAAGGGCGAGACTCTGGCTGAGGAGGTTGCCGAGGCGCTCGCGCGTCATCTCAAGCTTGGCGGTGAACTGCTTGCCGCTCGCGGAGACCTGCGCGCCGGAGAGCAGCGCCGCCGCGTTCGCGCCGCGCGGGTGCGCGGAGGCGACGCCGAGCAGCAGGTTGTAGCCGTTGGCGAGCTGGGTCGCGCGTTCGGCGGTCGGCGCCTCGAAGCTGAGGCTGGCGAGCGCGCCGCGCACGTCCGACTTCAGGCGGATGCTCAAGTGGCGCGCGTCGCGCAGCACCGAGAGGGCGCGGCTGTCGCTGAGCGCGGCGACGAGGTCGCGCGCGAGATCGTGCCAGTGCCCGTTGACGGTCGCGATGCCCGCGAAGTTGACGTTGCTTAAGGTCCCGTCGTCGGCGCGGTCGGCTTCGATCTCGAAGTCGAAAGTGTCGTCCGCGCTGATCTGCCCGTCGGCGCGAAGCCTGAGGGCTTTGGCGATGAGACTGCGGAACGGCGCGCCGTTCACACGGGGGACGCTCGCCTCCGCCTCCCGCTGCGCGTCCGGCGACTGCGCGGGCTGCTGCTGCGAGCGCGCGGGCGAGACGAGCGCGGCGCAGACGAAGAGCGAGCCGACGAGCGCGCGCCAGAGCAACTGCTGTTGCTGCGCGTGCTGCGCCGTGCGCCGTCGCTGCTTGTGAGATGCGCCTCTCATCGCCAGTCAGTTTAACCGGAGCGCGCGCGCGTTTCAAACCGCGCGCCGCAGTCTCGGGTGCGCCTCGTCGGGCGCGCGTCGCGTCAGCCGCCGGGCGTCGGCGACGGTGTCGTGGTCTGGTTCTTCGCGGCGATCTTGGAGACGAAGGCGCTCGCGTCGGCGCGGGGCATGTCGAGCGTGAGCGTGACCTGCCGCTCGTCATTGCGCAAGCGGAGGTTCTTGAAGATCGCCTCCTCGTCCTTGCCCTTCTTCTTCATCGCCCCGGCGAGCAGCAGCATGTTGTAGCCGTTCGTCATGCGCGCGGCGTCGTCGGGCGTCGCCATCTCGGTGAAGACGCGCACGTAGAGACGCTTGTCGTCGAGCGTCAGCTTCAGGCGGATGTGGCGCGTGCCTTTGAGCGCGGCGAGCACCTTGCTGTCGCTTAAAGCGCCGATGAACGCCTTGGCGAGCGTGTGCAGCTCTTCGTTGTCCACGGAGCCGCCGGTGATCTGCAGGTTGGCGACGCTGCCGTCTTCCTGCCTGTCGCCCTCGGCTGAGAGATCAATCGTGCCGGAGAGATCGAGCTTGCCCGCGTCCTTCTTCTTCTTCGCGTCGGCGAGCAAGTCTTCGAAGGGCTTGGTGTTGATCTCTGGCAGCGCCTCGACGTTCGCCTCCTGCGCCAGCTTCTCCGCCTCTTCGGGCGTCTGCGGCTCGGCGGGCGAAGCATTGGGCTTCGCGTCCTTGTCGCCTTCGTTCTTCGCCGTCTCTTCCGCGCTCTGCGGCGAGGGCGAAGCGGCGGGCGTCGGCGTCGGCTTCACGGGAGTGGGCGTCGGCTCCGGCGTCGGGTGGACTGAAGCGACGAACTTCGGATCGTCGGGCGACGGCGGCGGGACGGCGGTCTGCGACGTCTGCTCGAAGTAGCCCGCCGGGTAGTAGAGCTTCTGCGCGGCGAGGTTGATGAGCGTCACGCGCTCGTAAACTTCCGTCTTCTTGTAGTC
>JAIVGV010000329.1 GCA_020201365.1 Acidobacteriota bacterium | reverse complement strand
GGTTGGGGGCTGGGGAGAGAACGCGCGATGACCGTCTTGGTTTTCTCCCCAACCCCTATCCCCTATCCCCTAACCCCTGTCATTCATATCTGAGCGCCACCATCGGATCGATCCGCGCGGCGCGGCGCGCCGGGATCAGGCTCGCGACGAGCGCGACCAAAGCGAGCAGCGCGGCGACCGCCGCGAAGGCCGCCGGGTCGGTCGTCGAGACGCCGTAGAGGAAGCCCGCGAGCAGACGCGTCGCGGCGAGCGCGGCGACGAGCCCGACCGCGACGCCGACGGCGACGAGCGTCATGCCCTCGCGCAAGACGAGCCGCAGGACGCTCCCGCTCTCCGCGCCGAGAGCCATGCGGATGCCGATCTCGCGCGTGCGGCGCGAGACCGAGTAGGACATCACGCCGTAGAGCCCGACGGACGCGAGCAGGAGCGCGAGCAGACCGAAGCAGCCCAGCAGGATTGCGCCCATCCGCGCCGGGAAGAGCGACATCGCGAGCAGCTCCGTCATCGTCCGCGACGCGTTGAGCGGCAGGTTCGGCTCGACCGAGTGAACTCGCTCGCGCACCTGCGAGACGAAGCGCGCGGGGTCGCCCGACGTGCGGACGAGCAGCGTCATGCCGGTCTCGTGGCGCTGCGCGAGCGGCTGATAGACGAACGGCGCGGGCTCCTCGCCCACGGTGACGTACTTGCCGTCGCGCACGAGCCCGACGATCTCCAGCCAGGGTCCCTTCTCGCCGCTCAGGCTGATGCGGCGACCGACGGGGTCTTGACCGCCGAGGTAGCGCGCGACGAACGTCTCGTTGACGACGGCGACGCCGGGCGCGCCCTCGCGATCAGCCTCGCCGAAGTCGCGCCCGCGCAGCAGCGGAATCTTCAGCGTCTCGAAGTAGCGGCGCGCGACGGGGCTCGAGAGCGTCGTGTTCTCGCTCACCTCGACCGCGCCGCCGCCCGTCGTCTCGCTGCTCGACACGCGGTCGGGCGACTGCTGCTGCCCCTCGACGATCACGCTGCTCTGCCGGCTCGCGCCGCTCAAAGGCGGCGTGCGCGTCATCGTCGCCGACTCGACGCCGGGGATCGCCTCGACGCGCTCTAACACGCGGCGGTAGAAGTCCTGCCCCTGCGCCTTCGTGTAGCGCAGCAGGTTGATCTGAAGCGGCATCGTCATGACGTCCTCCGGCTCGAAGCCGAGATCGATCCTTTGCGCGCTCCGGAGGCTCCGCAGGAAAAGCCCCGCGCCGACGAGGAGGACGAGCGAGAGCGCGACCTGCGCGACGACGAGCAGGTTGCGCAGAGAGAAGCGGCGCGCGAACGCGCTCCCCTGCCCCGCGACGAGAACGGTCTCGTCTTTGAGCGCGGCGACTAAGTCCGGGCGCGACGAAGCAAGCGCGGGCGCGATGCCGAAGACGACGCCCGTCAGGACCGAGAGCACGAGCGTGAAGGCGAGGACGCTGCGGTCGAGGCTGAAGTCGAACGCCACGTCGAAGAGGTTGGCGGGCGGCGAGTACATCTTGAGCGCGTCAGCCAGCCAGAAGGCGATGAGCAGCCCCAACGCGCCGCCCGCGACCGAGAGCAGCACGCTCTCGGTCAAAAGCTGCCGGACGAGGCGCGCGCGCGACGCGCCGAGCGCGAGGCGGATGCTGATCTCTTTGCGCCGACCGGCGGCGCGCGCCAAGAGCAGGTTGGCCACGTTCGCGCACGCGATCAGAAGCACGAGCCCGACGACGGCGAGCAGGAGTGTGGCGACCGAGACGAGTCGCCCGCGCTCGCCCGGGTCGCCCTGGCTCATCGGCGTCACCGCCGCGGTCACGTCCTTGTTCGTGTCGGGGTAGGCGGCGGCGAGCTGCGCGGCGAGCGCCGACATCTCGACTTGCGCCTGCGCGGGCGTGACGCCCGGTTTGAGACGACCGACCATGTCGAGCCAGCGCGGACCGCGCTTGGAGAGCAGATCGGGGTTCATCTCGCCGGAGTAGCCGCCGCGCGGCGGGCGCACCACCGCCTGCATCGCCATCGGCACGTAGATGTCGTTCGTGCGCCCTACTTGCGCGCCGTCGAAGCCTGCGGGCGCGACGCCGATCACGGTGAACGGCTGACCGTTTAAGAGCAGCTTCCTGCCGACGACCGACTCGTCGCCGCCGAAGCGCGACCGCCAGAGCGCGTGGCTGATGACGACGACCGGCGCGGCAGCCCCGATCTTGTCCTCTTCCGGCTGGAACGTGCGCCCGCGTTCGGCGCGCACGCCGAGCAGGTCGAAGTAGTTGCCCGCGACGATGAGGCCCGAGACCGAGTCGGGCTCGCCCGCCTCCGTCATGCTCACGCCGATGGGCGAGAAGGCCGCGAGCCCCGCGAAGGAGCGGTTGCGGTCGCGCAGATCGACGTAGTCGGGGTAGGACGCGACGTTGTAGGGCGTCGAGCGGTTGCCGCTGAAGACGTACACGAGCCGCGCCGGATCGGAGACCGCGGGGAGCTTCAACAGCACGGCGTTGACGAAGCTGAAGATCGAAGTGTTCGCGCCGATCCCCAGCGCGAGCGACACGACGGCGACGAGCGTGAAGCCCGGCGTCTGGATCATCGTCCGCGCCCCGTAGCGCAAGTCTTGCCAGAGAGTTCTCATCATTTCTCCCGAGAGGTCAGGGGCTAGAGCTCAGAGGTTAGTGAAAAGACAAGACGCTTTTTCTGTCGTCTGACCTCTGACCTCTGACCTCTGCTTTCATTCGTAGCGGAGCGCGATCATCGGATCGACGCGCGTGGCGCGGCGCGCCGGGACGTAGCAGGCGACGAGCGCGACGAAGGTGACGAGCAGCCCGACGCCCGCGAACGTGAGCGGGTCGGTCGCCGAGACGCCGTAGAGCAGGCTCGACATGACGCGCGTCAGGGCGAACGCGCCGAGGAGCCCGGCGGCGACGCCGGCGAGCGCGAGCGCCGCGCCCTGTCCGATGACCATCCGGAAAACGTCGCCGCGCCGCGCGCCGAGCGCCATGCGGATGCCGATCTCGCGCGTGCGCTCCGTGACGGTGTAGGAGAGCAGCGCGTAAACGCCGAGCGTGGCGAGGGCGAGCGCAACGGAGGCGAGCACGCCGACGAGCAGCGTGACGAATCGCGGTCGCGTCAGCGAGGCGGACAGCAGTCGCCCCATCGTCTCGACCTGCGAGACGGGCTGTCGCGGATCGACCGCGGCGATCTCGCGGCGCAGCGCGGCGGCTAACGCCGACGGGTCGCCCTCCGTCCGCAAGACTATCGCCGCCCGCGCGAGCGATTCGCGATCCTGCCGGTAGGGCGTGAAGGCCGTCGGGAACGGCTCGTCCTCCATGCTCTCCTGCCGGACGTTGCCGACGACGCCGACAACCGTGCGCCACGAATCCGGCTCGCTCGCATCGCCGAAGGCGACGCGCTTGCCCAAGGGGTCTTCGCCGGGGAAGTATTTGCGCGCCATCGCGTCGTTGATGATCGCTACATTCGGCTTCCCGGCTGAGTCTTCGTCCGTGAAGGCGCGACCGCGCAGCAGCGGGACGGAGAGGGTCTGGAAGTAGTTCGGGCTCACGACCTGGTAATCGACCGAGACGTTCTCGTCGGGGCGCGACGGCGGTCTGCCCTCGACGCTGAAGCCGCGGTTCATGTTCGCGCCGCTCAGAGGCAGGTTCATCACGAGAGCCGCCGAGCGCACGCCCGCGAGCGCGCCCGCGCGCTCGAGCGCCCGGTCGTAGAAGGCGACCTGCTCGCCGGGCGTCCGGTACTTGGCTGCCGGGAGCGCGAGGCGCGCGGTCAGCAGGTGGCGCGGGTCGAAGCCCGGCTCGACCGACTGCAGGCGCGCGAAGCTCGTCAGCAGCAGCCCCGCGCCGACGAGCAGCACCTGCGCCAGGGCGATCTCGGAGACGGCGAGGAGGTTGCGCGCGCGCCGCCGCCCGCGGCCGCCGCCCGTCTTCGCCGCGCCCTCCTTGAGCGCGTGCTGCGGATCGAGCTTCGTCGCGTGGAGCGCGGGCAGCAGCCCGAAGGCGACGCCCGTGGCGAGCGAGACGAGCAGTGTGAAGACGAGCAGGCGCGCGTCGAGCCCGACCTCTTCGAGCCGCGGGATGTCGCCGGGGCTCAGGCGCACGAAGAGAGCGACGCACCACGTCGCGACGAGCAGCCCGAGGAGTCCGCCCGCCAGGCTCATCATCAGACTCTCGGTGAGCATCTGCCGGGCGAGCCGCGCGCGGCTCGCGCCGATGGCGACGCGGATCGAGAGCTCGCGCTCCCGCTGCGCGACGCGCGCGAGCAGGAAGTTGGCGACGTTCGTGCAGGCGATGAGGAGGACGAGCGCGACCGCCGCGGACAAGACGAGCAGAGTCGGCTCCACGTCGCCGACGATCTGCTTGTGCAGCGGGACGAGGCTGACGCCGAGCCCCTCGTTCGTCTCCGGGTACTGCGCGGCGAGCCTCTGCGCGACCGCGCTCAGCTCCGCCTGCGCCTGCGCCGCGGCGACGCCCGGCTTGAGCCGACCGACGACGTAGGAGATGTGTATGTCGCGGCTTCGCGCGGGCGAAGCGCCGCGCGACTGTGCCGCGAGCGAGGGCGGCACGGGCGCGCCCTCGCTCCCCATCACCCACAGCTCCGCTCGCGCCGGGAAGCGGAAGCCCTGCGGCATGACGCCGACGACCGTATAACTTTTTTCGTCGAGCGTGACGCTCCGCCCGACGACGTCGCGGCTCGCGCCGAAACGACTCTGCCAGAGCGCGTAGCTGAGGACGGCGACGCGACCCTCCTCGCGGCTCACGTCTTCGGGCGAGAAGGCGCGCCCGACGAGGGGGCGCACGCCGAGCGTGTCGAACAGGTTGGGCGTGACGGCGGCGCCCGTCAGACGCTCCGGCTCGCCGTCGCCCGAGAGGTTGAAGCCGGCGTCGGCGTAAGCCGCGAGCTGCGCGAACGACTGCGCCTGCGCCCGCCAGTCGGCGAAGTTGCCGGGCGCGACGTAGCGCCGGTCGTTGCCCGGCATCGTCTCCCAGACCGTCAACAGCCGGTCGGGCTCGCCGTAAGGCAGCGGGCGCAGGAGCACGGCGTTGACGACCGAGAAGATCGCCGTGTTCGCCCCGATGCCTAAAGCGAGCGTCAGCACAACCGCCGCCGTGAAGCCCGGTCGCTTCAGCATCAGCCGAAAGTTGTAGCGCACGTCTTGCAGTAAAGTCTCCACGTCTCCCGCCCTCGCGTCCGCGCGCCGCGTCGGGCACGCGCGTCGTCTTTCATTCGTAGCGGAGCGCGATCATCGGATCGACCTTGGTCGCGCGCCGCGCCGGGAGCAGGCACGCGAGGAGCGCGACCGACGTGAGCAGCAGCGCGACGCCGCCGTAGGTCACGGGGTCGGTCGCGTTGACGCCGAAGAGCAGGCTCGACATCGCGCGCGTCGCGGCGTAAGCGCCGACGAGCCCGACGGCGACGCCGACGACCGCCAGCTTCATCCCCTGCCCGACGACGAGGCGCAGCACGTCCCGGCGCTCCGCGCCGAGCGCCATCCTGATCCCGATCTCGTGCGTGCGCTGCGTGACGGAGTAAGCCATCACGCCGTAGATGCCGAGCGCGGCGAGCAGCAGGGCGGAGGCGGCGAAGAGCCCGAGCATCCACGTCGAGAACTTCTGCGGCGAGATCGTGGCGTCAACGATCGAGTCCATCGTCTGCACCGCGGAGATCGGCAGGTCGGGATCGATGGCGCGCACCGCCTGGCGCACCGTCTCCGTGAGCGACTCCGGGTTCGACGAAGCCGAGCGCACGGCGAGGGTCATCCCGCGGTTGAAGCTGACGGGCTGCCCCTGCGCGAGCGGCGAGTCAACGGGGATCGGCAGTTGGAAGTAGGGGCGGTAGAGCTCGACGCGCGCCGTCTCCTGCGCGCCGTAGTGGCGCACGTGCTTGACGACGCCGACGATCTCCATCCACGGCGCGGGAGCCTGCCCGTTCGGAGCGCCGACGCCGCCGAGGCGGATGCGCTTGCCGACGGGCGACTGACCGGCGAAGAACTTGCGCGCCATGTCCTCGTCAATGACGGCGACGCGCGGCGCGCCCTCGCGATCCGCGTCCGTGAGCGCGCGCCCTTCGACGACGGGGATGCCCATCACGCGGAAGTAGTCGGGGCTCACGGCGAGGTTGACGGCGACGGTCACGTCCTTGACGTTCGTCACCTCGTGCCCCTCGACGGTGACGCCCGACTCGATGCCGCCGTTCATCGGCAAGCCCACGGTGAGCGCGGCGGACTCGACGCCCGGCAGCGCGCGCACGCGCTGCAGGAGATCGCGGTAGAAGCTCTCGATCCTCGCGTTCTCCTTGTAGCGCGCCTCCGGCAGCGCGACGCGCATCGTCAGCACGCGCGCCGGGTCGAAGCCGATGTCAGCCTGCCGCAGGTTGATGAAGCTCTTGACCAAGAGCCCCGCGCCGACCAGGAGCACGAGCGAGATCGTGATCTCGGCGACGACGAGGAAGCTGCGGACGCGGTGGCGCGCGCCGCCCTCGCTGCCCGAGCGCCCGCCCTCCTTGAGCGACTCGTTGAGGTTCGTCTTCGAGATTTGGATCGCGGGCGCGAGCCCGAACAGCAGCCCCGTGAGAAGGGACGCCGCGAGCGTGAAGAGGAGCACGCGCGAGTCGAGACGGACGTTGCCGACGAGGTTGTTCGGCAGGTTGGTCGAGAGCGTGCCCATCAGCAGGTCAACGCCCCACGTCGCCAGCAGTAGCCCGAGCCCGCCGCCGACGAGCGAGAGCAGCAGACTTTCAGTTAAGAGCTGGCGCATGATCCTCACGCGCCCCGCGCCGAGCGCCGTGCGGATCGCGATCTCGCGCGAGCGCGAGGCGGCGCGCGCCAGCAGCAGGTTCGCCACGTTGGCGCACGCGATCAAAAGCACGAACGCGACCGCCGCCATGAGCACGAAGAGCTGCAAGCGGATGTTCTGCGTCGCGGTCTCCTGGAGCGAGGTCATCGTATAGCTCGTCCCCGTGTTCGACTGCGGGTAGGCTTGCGAGAGCCGCCCGGTCACCGCCTTCATGTCTGCGCCCGCCTGCTCGATGGTCACGCCGGGCTTCAGGAGCCCGACGAGGTAGATGCCGGGGTGGCTGTCGCGCTGCTTCATCTTGTCCGCGCCCAAGCCGATGGGCACGTAGATGTCCACGGGCGACAGCCACTCGAACGACTGCGGCAGCACGCCGATGACCGTGTAGCCCTCGTTGTTGAGCGTGAGCTGCTGACCGACGACCGACGGGTTCGCGCCGAAGCGCCGCTGCCAGACGCCGTAGGTCAGGAGCACGGTGCGCGCGCCGCCGGGCGCGTCCTCCTGCGCCGTGAAGTTGCGCCCCAGCGCGGGCTGAACGCCGAGCGCCGTGAAGAAGTTCTGCGAGACCTCGCGCGCGACGAGTCGTTCGGGCTCGCCCGCGCCGGTGAGCACGTAGCCGTTCGAGCGGAACGCCGCCAGCTCCTCGAACGACTGGTTCTGCGCGCGCCAGTCCTGGTAGTTCGGGTAGGAGACCGACATGTTCGGCACCTGCTCGCTCCACTCGCCGAGGAACGTCAGCCTGTCCGCCGTCCTGAACGGCAGGGGCTTTAGGAGCACGCCGTTGACGACCGAGAAGATCGCCGTGTTCGCGCCGATCCCCAGAGCCAGAGCGAGCACGGTGACGACCGCGAAGCCCGGACTCTTCAGAAGCATCCTCACGCCGTATTTAATGTCTTGCCAGAGCGTTGTCATAATTCCTCCTCGGAAGGGGTCGGGGGTCGGGGCAGAAGAAAAAGCTCTTGGCATTTCCCCAGCCCCCCAGCCCCTATCCCCCATCCCCCGTCTTTCATTCGTACCTGAGCGCGATCATCGGATCGACCTTCGTCGCGCGCCGCGCCGGGACGAGACACGCGAGCATCGCCACGGCGAGCAGGACGAGCGAGTACAGGACGTAAGTCTGCGGGTCGGTCGCGCTGACGCCGAAGAGCAGACCCTTCATCAGACGCGTGAGCGCGAGCGACGCCGCGACGCCGACGCCCATCCCGGCGAGAGCCAGCGTCATCCCCTGCCGGACGACGAGCCGCAGCACCGTCCCGGCTTGCGCGCCGAGCGCCATGCGGATGCCGATCTCGCGCGTGCCCTGCGCGACGGCGTAACTCATCACGCCGTAGATGCCGACCGCCGCCAGCAGCAGCCCGAGCGCGGCGAAGAGTCCGAGCAGCAGCATGTCGAAGCGCTGCGACGTGATCGAGCGCGCCGCGACCTCTTCCATCGTGGCGACGTGCGAGAGCGGGACGGTCGCGTCTATCGCCGCGATCTCGCGCTTGACCGACGGGACGAGGCTCGTCGGCTCGACCGTCGTGCGCACGACGAAGTCGGTCGCGTTGAAGGCGCGCACGCCCGCGAGCAGCCTGTCGGAGACCTGCGGGAGCGGGATGTAAACCATCGGGGGCGCGGGCGCGTCCAGGCCCTGCTGCTTGATGTCGCCAACGACGCCGACCACCTGTCGCGCGGGCTCGTCGTTATTCCTCCCGACCGAGAGCTGCTGCCCGAGCGCGTCCTTCGCTTCGTAGAACCTGCGGGCGAACGCCTCGTTGACGATTGCCGCGGGCTGCCCGCCGGGCGCGTCCGCGTCCGTGAAGGCGCGACCCTGCTTCACGTCGATCCTCATCACGCGGAAGTAGTCGGGCGTGATCATGCGTAGCTGCACGCTGCGCGGCTGGTCGGGCTTGTCCGCGAGGAAGACGGGCATGTTGAACTGCCAGTCGAGCGGCAGCTTGTTGGTGGTCGCCGCCGACTCGACGCCGGGCAGGTGGCTGACGCGCGCGAGCGCGTCGCGGTAGAAGGCGGCGGTCTGCGCCGTCGTCTTGTAGCGCTCGCCGCTCAGGTTGAGCTGGAAGGTCAGGACGTTGCGCGGATCGAAGCCCGGCGCGACGGCGAGCAGGTTCGTGAACGTCCGTATGAGCAGTCCCGCGCCGACGAGCAGCACGAGCGAGAGCGCGACTTCGGCGACCACGAGGAGCCCGCGCAGTCGCGCGCGCGCCGTCCCGCCCTTGCCCGCGCTCTCCTTGAGCGCCGTGTGGACATCAACCTTGCGCGCCTGCCACGCGGGCGCGGCGCCGAACAGGAGTCCGGTCACGACGGAGGCGGCGAGGGCGAACAGCATCACGCGCCAGTCAATCGTGATCTCGGCGACGCGCGGCAGGAAGTCTTGCGGGATCAGAGCCGACAGCAACTGCGTGCCCCAGACCGCGAACAGCAGCCCGACCGCGCCGCCGAAGAGCGCCAGCACCACGCCCTCCGTCAGCAACTGCCGCACGACGCGCCCGCCCGAAGCGCCGAGCGCCACGCGCACCGCGATCTCGCGC
>JAIVGV010000328.1 GCA_020201365.1 Acidobacteriota bacterium | reverse complement strand
ACCCAGCTCGCCGAGGTACTGGACGAGGTTGTAGGTGAACGAGTCGTAGTTGTCGAGGACGAAGATCATGGAACAGCAATCAGCGATTCGGCACTCAGCAAATCAGAGGTGGGCGATCAGCATCGCGCGGGTCGGCAGCCGCATCACGCCCGTGCGCGATTCAACGCGCGGGGGCATGGTCTGGCTGACCGCCGATTGCCGAATGCTGACTGCTCCTCTGCTTGATCAACTCGATCACGTCGGCGTGCGAATACTTGCCTGCCCAGCGGGCGGCGTCCATGCCGCGCGCGTCTTTCGCGTCTGCTCGCGCGCCCGCGTCGAGGAGCGCGCGCACGGCTGCGGTCTGCCCCATCGCGGCGGCGACCATGAGCGGCGTGCCGCCCGTGTTGTTCGTCGCGTTCGGATCGGCGCCGCGCTTGAGCAGCTCCGCGACGAGCGCGGTGTCGCCGTAGTACGCCGCCCACTGGAGCGCCGTCGCCGCGGCGTTATCCTTCGCGCGCACGTCCGCGCCGTGATCGAGCAGCGAGCGCGCGATCTCTTCGTCGCCCGTGCGCGCCGCGTACATGAGCGGCGTCCAGCCGTCCTTGTCCGCGAGGTTAGCGTCCGCGCCGCGCGCCAAGAGCAGCGCGACGAGATCGCTCTCGCCGCGCTCGACGGCGCGCGTGAGCGGCGTCATGCCGTCGCGGTCGCGCAGGTTCACGTTCTGACTCTTCTGGAGCAGCGCGCGCGCAACGTCGTCGCGCTTCAGTTGCATCGCGGCGACGAGCGGCGTCGCGCCGTGCTCGTCCTTCACGTCGGGGCTCATCCCGGCGGCGAGGAAGAGCTTGACCGCCCACACGTCGCCCTCCGACGCGCTCGAGACGAAGTGCTGCGCGTCGTAAGGGATGCCCCGCAGCGCCAGCTCCTGCCGCGCCGTCTCCGGGCTCACCTCGCGCGGCTGCTCGACGCACGCCGCCGAAGCGAGCGCGAACGACACGACTAACAGGCACGCCACTCTTAACATCACGACTCTAAAGCCCCCGCTCGGCGAGTTCGACGGCGCGGAAGAGCGCGCGCGCCTTGTTGACGCACTCCTCGTACTCGAACGCCGGATCGGAATCGGCGACGATCCCGGCGCCCGCCTGCACCCCGGCGCGCGAGCCTTTCAGGACGAGCGTGCGGATCGAGATGCACGAATCGAGGTTCCCCGCGTAGTCGAGGTAGAGCACGGAGCCCGCGTAAACGTCGCGCGGCGTCGGCTCAAGCTCGCGTATGATCTGCATGGCGCGCACCTTCGGCGCGCCCGTCACCGTCCCGGCCGGGAAGCAGGCGGCGAGCGCGTCGAAGCGGTCACAGCCTTCGCGCAGACGCGCGGTCAGACCCGTGACGAGGTGCTGGACGTGCGAGTAGCGCTCGACCGAGAGCAGATCGTGGACGCGCACCGTGCCGTACTCCGCGACGCGACCGAGATCGTTGCGACCGAGATCGACGAGCATCAGGTGCTCCGCCGTCTCCTTCTCGTCGCGCCGCATCTCTTCGGCGAGCCGCGCGTCCTCCTCCACGGTCGCTCCGCGCGGTCGCGTGCCCGCGATGGGGCGGTATTCCAGCTCGCGCCCGCGGCAGCGCACGAGCATTTCGGGCGACGCGCCGACGATTGACTGCTCGCCGAGCCGCAGGAAGAACATGTACGGCGACGGGTTCAGCGCGCGCAGCGCGCGGTAGATCGCGAGCGGCGACGCGGAGACTTCCGCCGTGAAGCGCTGCGAGACGACGGCTTGGTAACAGTCGCCCGCGAAGATGTGCTCTTTGATCTCGCGCACGGCTCGCTCGAAGTCTTCGCGCTCCCACTCTGAGACGAACTGCGGAGCCGGACGCTCGTCGCGCGTGCGCCGCGCTCCCGCCTCCGTCGTGTCTATCAGTCGCCGCCCTTCCCCGACGGTGGCGCGGGGCGCGGCGCGCACGAAGTTAAGGAAGTTACTCTCTTCGCCTTGCGCCTCTTCGGCGCGGAGGCGCGACTCCTCGACGAAATCCTCGCGGAGCAGGTTTTCGATCCGCGCGGTCTCGTGCACCGCCGCGTCGTAGAGCGCGCGCAGCCGCTCGCGCTCGCCGACGGCTTCGTCCGTCAAGACGACCGCCGAGATTTCGATCTGCTGGCGCACGCGGTCGAAGGCGAGCAGCGTGCGGAAGAGCATGAAGACCGCCTCGTCTTCGCCGTCAGACGACTCGTCGCCGCCGTCGAGCGCGGGCTCGAACCAGCGGACGGCTTCGTAGGCGAGGAAGCCGACCGCGCCGCCCGCGAACGGCGTGAGCCCCTCGCGCGCGGCGAGCCTGCGGTGGCGGAAGTGCTCGCGCAGAAAATCAGTCGCGCGCACGCCGCGCAAGACTTCCGCCGCGCCGCCGCGCTCGACCGACGTGTCGCGCCCCCGCCCGCGCACGATCATTTCGGGGCGCGCGCCGAGGAACGAGTAGCGCGCCACGCGCTCGCCGCCCTCAACCGATTCGAGCAGGAACGCGAACGGCTCGCCGCGCGCCACGCGCAGGAACGCGCCGACGGGCGTCTGCAAGTCCGCGAGCACGCTCCGCACGACGGGCACGACGTTTCCGCGCTCCGCCTCGCGCTCGAATTCTTCAAACGTTGCTGGCTGGAGATCAAGCATGAGAGAGAACGAAGGGGGCTAAACGATGAAGTAGGAACGACGAGCGACGAACGAAAGTTAAGTCCTCTTCACTTCGTCGTTCCGCGCTCATACTTCATCGTTAGCCTTCCGCGCTGACGATCCTGTTCGCGTTGAGCCAGTGCCCGCCGTCAACGACGAGGACTGCGCCGTTGACGAATGCGGCGGCGTCGGAGCAGAGGAAGACGGCGGCGTGCGCGACGTCCGCGACGCGACCGAAGCGACCCAAGGGGATGCGCGCGCGCAGTCGGTCTTTGAGCGGCGCGGGCAAGAGTCGCTTCATGCCTTCGGTGTCCTCGATGGGACCGGGCGAGACGGCGTTCGTGCGTATGCCGTACCTGCCCCACTCGACGGCGAGCGTGCGCGTCAGCGAGTCAACGCCAGCCTTCGCCGCCGAGGCGTGAGCCTGCATCGGCGTGCCTAAGAGTTGCAGCGTCGCGCTGACGTTGAGGATCGAGCCGCCGCGCTTTTTCAGCTCCGTGAACGCGGCGCGGCAGACGTTGAACGTGCCCTTGAGATCGATGTCAACGACGGTGCCGAAGCCGTTTGGCGACAGCTCCTCCGCCGCGCAGAGGAAGTTCCCCGCCGCGCCGTTCACGACGATGTCGAGCGCGCCGAAGTGCGCGACCGTCGCCGCGACCGCGCGTTCCACGTCTTCGTAAGCGCGCACGTCCGCCGCGAACGGCAAGGCGTCGCCGCCCGCGTGCCTGATCCTCTCGGCGGCGGGCTCGAGGTGCTCCAACTTCCGACTGACGAGCGCGACGCGTGCGCCCGCGTCAGCCAGAGCGCGCGCGACGCCGCCCGTGATCCCCGTGCCGCCGCCCGTGACGAGCGCGACTTTGCCGCGGAGCAGGTTGTCGGTGAAAAATTTTTCAGTCATTGCGAAAGCAGGCGGTAGGCAGTTAGAGCAGAGCCGGGCGAGGCGCTAAAGTTGCCGCTGATGAGATCAGCATCAGGCGGTAACGGTCTTACTGCCAACTGGCTAATGCCTACTACTTCACTTGTTGCTGTTCGACGCGCCGGGTTTCGCAGGCACGGTGGCGGGCTTGCCGTCGTCCGTGCGGAGCGCGCCCGCGCTCTCCTGGTTGATCTGCGTGATGCGCAGCTCCGCCTCCTCGTTTCCGGGATCGTAGTTGAGCGCGGCTTGGTAGTCGCGCAGCGCCTCGGCGGGCTTCTGCTGCGCGTAGTTCGCCGCGCCGCGCCGCACGTAGGCTTGCGCGACGGCCTCGCGCAGGGAGTTGTCGTCGGGCTTGTCTGCGAGCTGCGCTTCGAGCTGCATGATGTCCGCGTCGAGCTTGGCGAAGTCCGGCGGCGCGGCGTTCTGACCGCCGTCGTTCGCGGTCGCGGTCTGACCGTTCGCCGACTGACCCTGCGCCGTCTGGTTCGCCGCCGACTGATTCGCCGCAGACCGATTCCCGCCCGAACGCGACCCGCCGCACGCCGCGCACAACGCTGCGACGCAACAGCCGACGATCAGTTTTCCTCGGGTCTTACTCATCAACCTTCTTCGGAGCGACACGACGTAACTCGCCACTGATGTGCCTTGCCTGTCACTCGTCACTCGTCGCTCGTCACCCTCTTCTCACCCGCCCGCGATGTACGGGCGCGACTGCACGATGTAGAGCTGCCCCTTCATGTACGCCCACTCGATGTCCTGCTCGCGCCCGCCGAAGACGCGCTTGATCTCTGCGGCGGCGCGCGCCAACCGTCGGATGTTCTCGTCGGTGAGCACGGCGCGCTCGCCGTTGATCGGAATCTCCTTGACGCCGCCGCGCTCGTCGAACGTCAACAGGCTGTCTTCGTCCGAGCGCGTCAGGATGCGGACGGCTTGCGAGCGCGGGTTGTACATCACCTGTTCGGCGACGCGCTGCCCCTCGACCACCTTAATGCCGAGTCCGCGCTTGGCGCTGATGTAGATCGCCTGCGCGTTGTCGCGGTCGTAAGGGTCGGTCGTGATCAGCACGCCCGCGCTGTCGGCGTTGATGCCCTCCTGGATGAGAACCGCCGGATAAACCTTGGCGTGATCGATCAGGGCGCGCTCGCGCGCCTCGTAAGCCTCGAAGTTCCAGATCGACGACCAGACGTTCTTGATCGCTTCGATCAGCTTGTCGTCGTCCGTCACGTTCGGCACGGTGTTGTAGAGACCCGCGCCGTTGAAGTTCGGCAGGTCTTCCGTGTTCGTCGAGCTTCTGACGAAGACGCCTTTGCCCGCGAACTCGGCGTGATAGCGTCGCAGAACTTCGCGGCGCAGCGTGTCGTCGAATTTGCCGCCCTGGATCGCGTCGCGCATCTGCTTCAGACGCTCGCGGCGGTGAGCCGGGTCGTGGACGAACTTCTGATCGTCGAGCATCGCGTAGATCGGCTCTTCGAGTTTGTTCTCCTTGACGAACTGGTCGTAGTAGTAGAAAGGGATCGTGAAGCCCGCGGGGACGACGATGCCGGGGACGCGCGCGTGCAGCACCTCGCCGAGGTTCGCCGACTTCGCGCCGTAGGCGACGACCGAAGAGGCGCGCTGCTCACTCAAAGATGCGAGCCGCCTGACGGAGAGATCGAAGCGCGGCGTCATCATGTCGAGCCGCGCCGCGACGCGCTTCTGGTGTTCGCTGAGCGCGCTGTTATCCGCTCGCTTGATCGTGTAGCCGTCCGGCTTCGTCTCGAAGACGATCCACCAGCCGTCGTACTGCTTGAAGAGATCGAAGGCGTTCTTCACGTAGGCGTTCGGCACGCCCCAACTCTTGGCGAGCAGGTTGATGTGCGCGAGCGGCGTCGAGGGCTTGCTCGTGATGATCCCGGCGACCGGCGGCAGGTGCAGCGGCACGTCTTCGAGGACGAGTATCTCGTTGTAACCGATCTCGACGTGCTCGTCCAGGTTCTTGATGAGGTGGACGCGACCTAAGCCCCGCGCCACGTTCAGCGGCATGTACTCCTGCCCGCGCGTGATGTCGCTCTGCAAGACGCGCGGCAGCTCGGCGAGGGGCGCGGAGACTTCCTCCTGCTTGAGCGAGTTCGGCTTGAACGCGACGGGCGCGAAGAAGTCCTGCCTCAGCAGCTCGGCGACGAGCTTGAGCTGATCCGCGGGGATCGTGTCGCCCTCCCAGAACTCGAACGTCCAGCGCTTCAAGGGCGTCTGGTAAGCGAGCGTGCCGAGGATGAAGCGGCGGTCGGCGCGCAAATAATTTTTGTCGAAGAAGTCCTGCCCGCGGTCGAGCGAGAGGTACGTGCCGTTGACGAAGTCCTTGTGGAAGCGGTAGCGGCGCGAGTTGACGAAATAGACGCGGTTTCCGTCCTGTCGATCCACGACGAAGAGGACGTAAGGCAGAGGGTAGCCCGCGTCGGTTTCGACGCGCGCGAGCCGGTCGAACTCAGCCTGCGACCGGAGCGCGGGCAGCGACTTCGCCTCGTCAACCGCCGTCTGCCGTGCGCGCGCCGCGGTCACGAGGCAGGCGGCGCAGAGTAGGGTGAACGACAGGCAGGCTGGCAGAGCTTTCGCGAGTCGGGCTTTGCCGCGTCGAACCATCTCGCCCCTTAAATCTTTCGCGAGTCTCATACCGCTTCCCTCGCCTTCAAGAGTTCGCCGCTTTCGCGTTTGAGCAATTCTACCAGATCGTCAATGTGTCTGCGCTCCGTGAGGTAGCTGTTGACGTTGGCGCGCAGCGCGCGGCGACCTTTGAGCAGCGTCGTCGAGACCCAAGCCTCGCCGCCCCGCTCGACGCGCTGTTGCAGCCCGTGTTGTAGCGCATCCAACTCGTCCGCGCCCGCGCCGCGCAGACTCGGGGGCGCGAAGCGGAAGTTGCACACCGCGGTCTCGACCTCGCCGACGGTCTCGAAGTTCTCCGCCTCGCGCAGGCGCTCGGCGAGGTACTTCGTCAGCTCGATCTGCCGCTCGACGATCTCGGCGTAGCCGCGCGTGCCGAGAGTCTTCAGAGCCATCCAGACCTTGAGCGCGTTGAAGCGCTTCGTGCCGAGCTGCCCGTAGCGGAAGCAGTCGAACGGCACGTCGCCGCCGCCGCGCCGCTCGCTGAAGTATTCGGGCGTGATGTCGAACGAGTCGCGCAGGACGCGCCCGCCGTCGCGCACGAGCACCGCGCCCGCCGCGAAGGGCACGAACATCCACTTGTGCGGATCGACCGTGATCGAGTCGGCGCGCTCTATCCCGCAGAGCATGTGTCGGTACTTCTCCGACATCGCCAGCGCGCCGCCGTACGCCGCGTCAACGTGGAACCAGATTTTGTACTCCGCGGCGACGTCAGCCAACTCGTCGAGCGGATCGATGATGCCCGTCGAGGTCGCGCCCGCCGAAGCCCCGACGCAAGCGGGGACGTTTCCGGCGTCGAGGTCGCGCTCGATCTCGGCACGCAGCAAATCGGTGCGGACGTGGAACCTCCCGTCCGTTTCGATCTTGCGCAGGTTGCGGCGACCGACGCCGATGATGTCAACGCTCTTCTCGAAAGAGTAGTGCGTCTGCTCGGAGGCGTAAACGACGAGCGCGCCGCCGCGCGCGTCGTGACGCAGTCCGAAGTCGCGCGCCGAAGCCGCGGCGCGGTCGCGCGCGCACTTCAGGGCGACGAGGTTCGCCTCCGAGCCGCCGCTCGTCATCGTGCCGTAAGCGCCTTCGCCGTAGCCGACGATCTCGCAGAGCCAGCGCACGACGCGCGCCTCGACGACGGAGGCGGCGGGCGAGTTGCGCCAGACGGCTTGGTTCTGATTGATCGCCGAGGCGAGCGCATCCGCCCAGACGCCGACGGCGAGCGGCGTCGGGTTGAAGAGGCCGAAGTAGCGGGGCGACGGAATCTTCATCGAGTGCGGCACGATGTCGCGCGTGAAGCGCGCGAACAACTCGCCCGCGTCGCAGCCTTCACGCGGCAGCGGCTCGTCGAAGAGTCGTTCGAGTTCGGAGGGCGCGGCGCGCGAGCAGACGGGCGCGTCTTCGAGCGCGCGGACGAACGCGGCGACGATCTCGGTCGCGGCGCGCCCCAGCCGCTCGTGCTCCGCCGCGAGAGACTCGACGCGCGAGGTCTCCGCCGTCTGTGCCTGTTCGCTCATCTTCCGCTAAGCTAACTCAGTCGCGCCGCGTTTTCAAAACGACGGCGGGCGCGCGGTCGTCCGGCGACGGGTGATCGCCCGCAGCGGACGGAGGGGCGGCGGGCTTTGACGACAGATCGGCGGCGAGAGTTCGTTGACGCGCTCGTGGCGCACGGCGCACGCTTCGGCGCGCGGCTCGGCGACGACGCGCGCGCGCGGCTCGCGGACTATTTCGAGCTGGTCGAGCGTTGGAACGCGCGGCTTCATCTCGTCGCGCCGTGCGCGCCGACAGAGTTCGCCGTGCGCCACGTGCTCGAATCGCTCTTCGCGCTCGGCCACATCCCGCGCGGCGCGCGCGCGCTCGACGTCGGCTCGGGCGCGGGTCTGCCCGCGATCCCCTGCCTCGTCGCGCGCGCGGACTTGAGCGCGACGCTCGTCGAAGCCTCGGCGAAGAAGGCGATCTTCCTGCGCGAAGCCGTCGCGGCGCTGGACTTGCGCGACGCGGCGCGCGTCGTCAGCGCGCGCTTCGAGGAGACGAGTGCGCCGGACGCTGGCGTCGTCACCTGCCGCGCGCTCGAACGCTTCGCCGAGATGATACCGCGTCTCTTCGCGTGGTCGCCGCCGGGCGCGACGCTGCTGTTCTTCGGCGGCGAGTCGCTGCGTGAAAGCATCGAGCGCGAAGGGCTTGCGTTCGAGTCGGCGTTAATTCCCGAATCCGAGCGCCGCTTCCTTTTCATCATCCGCCGCGACCAAAAACCGTAGGGGCAGGGACAAGCCCCGCCCCTACGGTCGTTGATAAAATTGTCGCACAAGAAAGAGGTGAGAGCTTGTGAAGCTCTCACCTCTTCATGCTGAACCTACTCTGATGTGTCAGCGCACGACGTTGATGCCGATCAGTTGCTGCCCTTCGATGACGAACTCGGCGGGCGGCAGCTCCTTCTCTGTGAGAGGCGAGAGCACGGTCGGCGTGAAGCCGCCGCTGCTGCGCTCGCTGTTCAAGGTCGCCACGAACGACGGCGGCAAGGAAGGCAGCTCGTCCGTGCCGACGACCGCGCCGGGCGTGATGCGGAAGAGCTTGACGTAGAGCCGGTCGTTCTTCTTCATGCGGTTGATCGCGCCGACGAGCTGTCCCAAGTCCTTCGGCACGAAGTTCTGCGCGGCGAGCGCCTGCTGGAGCGTGCCGCCGTCGCCGACGAAGAGCACAAGCTGACCGAGCGGCACGTCGTTCGGAATCTCGACGGGGATGCGCTGGACGTACTGCCTGCCGGAGTCCGTGCGGACGTAGGCTTGAACTTCGACCGTCTCGCCGCGCGCGACCTCGGTGCGGTCGAGCACGATGCGTTCGAGCGAGCCCGCCCTGCGCTCGTCGCTCGACGCGATTTCGACGTTGATGCCGCCGATCTCGACGTTGTCGAAGCCGCTCGAAAGCAGCGTGGCGACGGGCGTCGCGACCGAGCCGGCGGCTTGCGCGCCCGCCGTGCTCGAAGAGAAGCGGCGCTCCAGAGTGATGGAGGGCTGACCCTTCACGTCAATCGTGCCGCTCACGCTGATGGTCGAGTCGCCGAGGCTGCGCTCGGTCGAGGTGAGTGTGCTGTAGAGCGTGATGTTTAAGAGCAGCGGCGGGAGTATTGGAGCGTTGGCGATCTCGTAAGAATAGTTCTGCATCTTGTCTCGACTCGTCTTCACGCTCACGTTGACGGGGATCATCTTCGGCGCGTGAC
>JAIVGV010000227.1 GCA_020201365.1 Acidobacteriota bacterium | reverse complement strand
CGGCTCCGGCGTCACGGCGCACGGCACGGGCGTGCTCTTAAACAACGAGATGGACGACTTCGCCGCGAAGCCCGGCACGCCCAACGCCTTCGGTCTCATCCAGAGCGAAAAGAACGCCGTCGCTCCGGGGAAGCGCCCCCTGTCGGCGATGACGCCGACGTTCGTGCTGCGCAAGGACGGCTCCCTCTGGTTCGCCGTCGGCTCGCCCGGAGGTCCGACGATCATCAACACCGTCCTCCAAGTGATCGTCAACGTCGTGGATTACGACATGGACATCCAGGAGGCGATAGACGCGCCGCGCATACACCACCAGTGGCTGCCCGACGAGATCGTTTACGAGCCCAACGGTCTCTCCGCCGACACCGAGCGCGCCCTCGTCGCGCGCGGGCACAAGCTCACCGGCAAGCCGCGCTATATGGGCGACGCGCAAGGCATCATGATCGATCCCAAAACGGGCGTGCGCCTCGGCGCGAGCGACTCAAGGGCAGAGGGCGAGCCGGTCGGGTACTAACACAGAGTTCGATGTCCAAAATACAAAGTCCAAGGTCAAAGCCGAGCCAGCGTTTTGTCGTTCGTTCTTTGACCTTGGACTTCGTACTTTGGACTTTGAACTTTAGACTTGAGACCCATCTTTCAAGGGGCGCTTTCATGCGTAAGTCATTCTTTCTTGCCGTCCTCGTCATCGTGTCGCTGACTGTCTTGCCGACGAGTCGTCACGTCGAAGGCGCGCGCGGCGTGGTCGTCGAAGAGAGGGCGGCGCGGGCGGTGCACGCGACGCCGCCCGCGCCCGCCTGGGACGACGCGGCGCGCCTCGCCGAGTTGGCGGCGCGGCGCGCGAAGGTCGGGGAGTACGTCGGAGCGAAGTCTCTGCTGCTGATGTTCAGCGCGGAGCCGCGCGTCTATACGGGCGACGTGGATTACGAGTACAGGCAGGAGAACAACTTTTTCTACCTCACGCACCTCAACCAGAAGGGCGCGACGCTGGTGCTGCTGCCCGGCGCGGCGCGCACCCGCGAGATACTTTTCCTGCCCCGCCGCAGCCCGCGCGCGGAGGTCTGGACGGGGCACATGTACAGCGCGGAGGAGGCGTACAGGCTCTCCGGCGTCGGCGAGATTTGGGACGCGGCGGAGTTCGAGTCCTTCGTGCGCGCGCTGCGAGCGAGGCGGCTGTTCCGACCGAAGGACGCTTCGATCCTGATGTCGGTCTCTTCGTCGCCGCAGGCGGGCGCAGTCGCGACAAACGATCAGACGCAGGGCGCGAATGCGCGGGCGGGGCTGACGCCGCAGGCGCTGCTGGACGATCCGTTGCTCTCGGCGATGGCGCAGGACGACGCGTCGCTCTTTCTGTTGCTGCCGGGCGAGGGCGAAAGCCGCGAGTTTCGGCAGGAGCAGGAGTTCGCGTCGCAGTGGGCGAAGTCGGATCGTGGCTTGACGATCCGCAACGCATTTCCCGTCTTCACGCGGCTGCGGCAGGTGAAGTCGCCCGCCGAGCTGGCGCTCATCCAGCACGCCGTTGACATCACGACCGAGGCTGTCGAGCGAGCCGTCTCGCTCGCCCCGGAGTCGCGTTACGAATACGAGGTCGGGGCTGAGGTCGCGCACACCTTCCTGCTGCGCGGCGCGGAGAACGCGGGCTCGTTTCCAATCGTCGCCGCGGGCGCGAACACGACGACGCTCCACTACACCCGCGGCGAAGGGCAGGCGCGGACGGGCGATCTGCTACTGCTCGACGTGGGCGCGGAGTACGGACACTTCTGCGCCGACATCTCGCGCACCTTCCCCGTTTCGGGGCACTTCTCACCGGAGCAGGCGACGATCTACACGGCCGTGCTCGCCGCGCAGGACGCCGGGATCAAAGCCGCCCGCCCCGGCGCGACCATCGGCGAGGTGCACAACGCCGCGACCGAGTCCTTGCGCGACAGCCTGCTCCGCCTCGGCTTGATCACCGAGCGCAACACCGCGCAATACTTCCTCTGGTTCATGCACGGCACTTCCCACTGGCTCGGCATGAACGTCCACGACGTGGGGCTGTACGAAAGAAAACTAGAGCCCGGCATGGTCTTGACGGTCGAGCCCGGCATCTACGTCCGCGCCGACGCGCTCGACAACCTGCCGAAGACGCCGGAGAACGCGAAACTCGTCGCCGCAGTGCGCCCCGCCTTCGAGAAGTACAAGAACATCGGCGTGAGGATCGAGGACGACGTGGTAATCACTTCGGACGGCAACCGCGTGATGAGCGCCGCGCTGCCGCGCACGATCCCGGAAGTCGAAAGCCTGATGGCGCGCCTCACGCGCTAGGACGCCGCTACTCGTAGCTCAGCGCCTCGACCGCGTCCTGCCGCGCGGCGCGCAGCGCGGGGTAGAGCGCGCCGAGTGTGCCGCCGAGCAGTCCGATGGCGAGCGAGAAGAGAACCCAGCGCGGCTCGATCTCGACGCTCAAAGACGACATGCGCACGAGCAGGAAGCGCCCGGCGAAGGTGAGCGCGAGCCCGACGGCGACGCCGAGCACGCTGACCACGAGCGCCTCCTGCTCGACCACCCAAGCGATCTTCGCG
>JAIVGV010000226.1 GCA_020201365.1 Acidobacteriota bacterium | reverse complement strand
CTGCTACAAGACGCGCGCTACGGGTTGCGGATGCTCTGGAAGACTCCGGGCTTCACGCTCGCGGCGGTCGTCTCGCTCGCGCTCGGCATCGGCGCGAACACGGTCGTCTTCTCGGTCGTCAACGCCGTGCTCCTGAAGTCGCTCCCCTACCGCGACCCCGCGCGCGTCGTGCTGCTGTGGGGCGCGAACTCCGCGAGCGGGAACTCACGCGAGCAGGTCTCCGCGACCGACGTGGCTGACTGGCGCGCGCAGTCGCGCTCGTTCGAGGACGTTTCGACCTACGGCGACTGGCGACCGCTCCTCGCCGAAGGCGCGGGCGACCCCGAACGTCTGCCTGCCGTGCAAGTCGGCGACGGCTACTTCAAGGTGATGAAGGGTGAGCCGCTCCTCGGTCGCACGTTCCTGCCGGAAGAACAAGAGGACGGCAAAGACTTCGTCGTCGTGCTCGGTTACGACCTGTGGCAGCGCCGCTTCGCGGGCGACCCGTCAATCGTCGGCAGACGCATCACCCTGAGCGGTCGCCCCTACACGGTCGTCGGCGTGATGCCCGCAGACTTCAAGTCGCTCCCCGCCGGGCTCGTCCAGGAGGAGGCGCAGCTCTACCGCCCCGTCGCCGAAGCCTTCGACGAGCACGAGCGCGGCAGCCGACACCTGCGCGCCGTCGCGCGGCTCAAGGAAGGCGCGACGGTCGAGCAGGCGCAAGCCGAGATGACGGCCATCGCGCGGCGCATCACCGAAGAGCACCCGGCGGAGAACACGAACTACGGCGTGCGCGTCACGCCCCTGCGCGAAGACCTCGTCGGCGACATCCGCCCGGCGCTGCTCCTGCTCTTCGGCGCGGTCGCCTTCGTGCTCCTGATCGCCTGCGCCAACGTCGGCAACCTGCTGCTCGCGCGCTCGACCGCGCGCCGGCGCGAGCTCGCCATCCGCGCGGCGCTCGGCGCGGGGGGGCTTCGCATCGTGCGGCAACTGCTGACCGAGTCGTTGCTCCTCGCGCTCGTCGGCGGCTCGCTCGGGCTGCTCGCGGCGGCGTGGGGCACGCGCGTCACGGAGGCTCTCGGCGCGCAGCTCATCCCCTGGCTCGGTCACGTCGAGATGGACGCGCGCATCCTCGCCTTCACCTTCGCGACGTCCGTCCTGACGGGCGTCGTCTTCGGTCTCGCGCCCGCGCTGCGCGCCTCTCGCCCCGATCTCAACGAGTCTCTGAAGGAGGGCGCGCGAAGCGGCGCGTCGGCGAGCCGCAGCCTCGTGCGCAGCTTCCTCGTCGTCTCGGAGGTCGCGCTCTCGCTCGTCCTGCTCGTCGGCGCGGGGCTGCTCGTCAAGTCGGTCGCGCGCCTGCGCGGCGTCGATCCCGGCTTCGACGCGAAGAACGTCGCGACGATGAACGTGTGGCTGCCCTCGGCGAAGTACTCGAAGCCGGACGACCAGCACGCCTTCTACGCGCAGCTCGCCGAGCGCGTCTCGCGGCTGCCCGGCGTCGAGGCGGTCGGCGTGACGAGCGTGCTCCCGGTGAGCGGCAACTTCGACGGGCGCACGGTCGAGATCGAGGGGCGCGCTTACGGCGCGGGCGAGCAGCCCGACGCCGAGAACTACTTCGTCTCGCCCGGCTACCTGCGCGCCATGTCCGTCCCGCTCGTGCGCGGGCGGGAGTTCAACGAAGCCGACACGAAGGACTCGCAGCCCGTCGCCGTCGTCAGCCGGACGTTCGCGCGCGAGCAGTGGGGCGACGCAGACCCCATCGGCAAGCGCCTGCGCTACTACGATCCTTACGCGAAGGGTAAGCCCTGGCGCACGGTCGTCGGCGTCGTCGCCGACGTGAAGCTCACGCGGCTCGACGCGAAGGACGCGGGCGGGCTCTACGTGCCGGAGGCGCAAGCCCCTTCGTCCGCGATGACGCTGGTCGTGAAAACGTCCGCCAACCCCGCCGGCGTCGTGCCCGCCGTGCGCGACGAGGTTCGCGGGATAGACAAGGAGTTGGCGCTCTTCAACGTGAAGACGATGGACGAGCTGGTCTCGGACTCGATCCTTTTGCGCCGCTTCGCGATGCTGCTGCTCGGCGCGTTCGCCGCGCTCGCGCTCGTGCTCGCCTCGGTCGGCATCTACGGCGTGATCTCTTACACGGTGACGCGGCGCACGCACGAGATCGGCGTGCGCATGGCGCTCGGCGCGACCGCCTCGGACATCCTTCGGATGGTCGTGCGGCAGGGGATGGGGCTCACGCTCGCGGGCGTCGCGGTCGGCGTCGGCGTCGCGCTCGCGCTGACGCGCGCGCTGCGCACGCTCCTCTACGAGGTGAGCCCGACCGATCCCTCGGTCTTCGTCGGCATCTCGCTGCTGCTCGCGTCGGTCGCCCTCGCGGCGTGCCTCGTCCCCGCGCGACGCGCGACGCGCGTCGATCCGATGATCGCGCTCAGGGACGAATGAAAAAGTGCTGAGTGCTGAGTACGGAGTACTGAGTGAAAGATAAAAGCTCAGGCTCGGCGCTCGATCAGTTTTCTCAGCACTCAGTACTCAGTACTCAGTTTTTTGCAGGGTCATTGTCATCTCGCGAGACGCCGAAGCCC
>JAIVGV010000545.1 GCA_020201365.1 Acidobacteriota bacterium | reverse complement strand
CCGCAGTATAACGCTCTAATAGAGCGTTTTAACCTGCGCGGCGCCGGATAACACTCCTTCAGAGAGTGCTATACTGCGCCCCGCAGGTTAATCAGAAGTTCGACATCGCTTGGTAAATGGAACAATTACGATGCAGCGATGGGAAATCAAGAATCTCTGGCTTCCGGTGGAACTTACCGTTGACACGAGGGACGCCGGTGGATATCTGACGATGCATTCCTTTGCGACAGGATGCAAAGAGGGCTTCACAAAAGCATGGGCTGAAGCAGAAGCGTTGGCTAGCGATGGATGGGAACTGGTATCGGTTGCTCCCCATGGAAGCGGCATCCTCGCGGCGTGGGTTCCAATACCAAACGACAATGTCATGATCGATCATGCGCGACTGGGTCAATCATACGGTGCCGGTTGCTCCTATACTTCATGGTATCTGCTCGTCTTCAAGCGACCCAGAGTCTGAGCGATGCCGAACAAATCGTTGGACGCGAGCGGCGGGGGCGCGTTTCGCATCATAATTGGTCCGGCGATGCTTGCGTGAAATCGCGCCGCCGCGTCAGCTCAACCGTTGGGCGGCTGCTTTTTACTTACAGTCGGATGCGAGACTATGCAATCTGTTGAACTCTTGCTCCTTAATTTGGAGGAAGTACGCCGGAGGAGCGTCAAGGTCTGGCGGGGCATTCCGGCGGAGCGTCTGCGTTGGCATCCGGACGCGGGGGCGATGACGTGCATCGAGATGGTGCGGCACGTGCTCGAAGGCGAGTGGCTCTACATGCAGATGCTGCGCGGCGGCGGCAGCCTTGAGTCGGACGACTCGCCGTTTAACCCCAGACCCTACGCGAACGTCGCCGCGGAACTCGCGTTCGCCGCGCCCTACCGCAGAGAGTTTCTGGAACTGGTCGGCTCTTACACGGCGGAGGGGTTGAGCGCCCGGAAGGTTGACCGCGCGGACAAGGGCTACTGTAGGACGGCGGGCGATTTCATTCTCAGGATCGCCTACCACGAATCCGTGCACGCCGGTCAGTTGCTCGGCTACCTGCGCCGGTTGGGCGAGCCCCGACCGAACGTCTGGGACTAGGGCACTCATGCTCGGCGGTCTCCGCGACGACCCGCCCGACGACTCGTCCAACGCGGACGGAAGTAGCCTGCATCTCACGCGCGGAGATCGGAAGCCCTCGCCTCTCAAGGTAAGTCAGACTCTTAACCGCGTAAGGAGAACCCGCATGTCCAGACGAAGCGTCAGACGCTCGACAGTCCTCTCGGTCTTCGCCTCAGCGAGCATCTGTCTGCTCGCCGCCGCCATCGGCGCGCAGAAGACGCCGCAGTCCACGGCGGGCGCGCCGCTCAAGGGCGTGGACGTGAAGTTGGGGAAGAACCCCGGCGGGAGCCCCGCCGCGCGCACGACGACCGACGCCGACGGCAACTTCACTTTTCCCGTCGTACCCGCGGGCGACTACGTCCTGACGCTGGAGACGAAGAAGGATAAGTCGAGCGACGGCGTGATCAGACCGAACGACCCGGCGTGGCGCTTCTGCCGGATCACCGTCAACCTGCCCGGCGGCGGGAAGCTCACGAAGGGCTACGACCTCTCGGAGGACAAGGCGTTCGACCCGCCGACCGACCCGGCGAAAGAATCGGCGAGAGAGTCCGCCGCGAAGCCGCGGCTTGAGACCTTCGTCGTCCACTCCGACGGCGCGACGCCGATCCAGGGCACGGTCGTCAAGTCGAAGTCGAACATCACCAACAACTGAACAGTTTTGAGTTTTCAGTTTTCAGTTTTCAGCCGATCCGGTTCTCGCGTTCAACCCCTCCGGCTGAAAACTGTAATCTGTAATCTGTCGCCCCGCTTCCCTTCACTCACGCCCATCGTCATCCGCCCTTGCGGGGCTTCCAGAGCTTAGACTTCGAGCCGGAGACTTGCGGGGCGAGGACCTTCGCGCCCGTGACGACGGTCGAGCCTGCGGCTGCGCCCGGCGTGTTCTCGAAGAGCGGCGCGTTGTCGAGCGTGAGCGTGATGTTGTTGCCGCTCGAATCCGCGCCGCTGTCTTCGAACTCGTAGCGCCAGAGCTGCGTCACTCCGGCGGGCGGCGTGTCGGCGGGCGCGGGCGAGCCGAGCGCCGCCGCGCCGTCGAGCATGCGCAGCCAGTCCATCCTGCACTGCGCGTAGCTGAGACCGTAGTAGTTGGCGGCGACGGTAAGTTGCGCGCCGCCCATCTGGAAGTTGGTCGCGTCCGAGAAGTTTGCGACCGAGGCGCGGCGGGTCGTGCCGTCGAGGTTCCAGACTTCGAGCGTCGCGCGCGAGTTGGCTTGATCGAACTGCGCGCGGAAGAGGAAGTCCGTCGGGACGCTGACGACGATGGGCTGCGAGCCGCGCAGCGAAAAGATCAACTGGTTCGCCCCGTTCAGGTAGAGCTTACCCTGCTCCTGCTCCGTCGCGGGCTTGAACAGCTCGAACAACATCTGCGTGCCTGAGAAGTTTAGCCTCAGCCCGCGCACGCGCCCCTCGACGCGGTACGCGCCGCGCGCGGTGAACAGAGACGTGCTCGGCATCACGGCGCGACCGCGCTGGTT
>JAIVGV010000225.1 GCA_020201365.1 Acidobacteriota bacterium | reverse complement strand
GGATAGACGAGATTAGACTATCGTTCAGCCGCTCTGTGTTCTCTGTGACCGCTGTGGCTGTTCTCAGGTTCCGCGAGCGTTGATCTCCGCGAAATTCTTGACTCGGCTTGCGGCAGGCGGACTATATTGTTCGCGCCGCGCGCGCCGCGTCAAGTTGGAAACTCCCGCCCGCGCGCGACGTAGAAACTTCTCGACAAACCGCACGCGAAGGACACACGCTATGACACGCAAAACCCTGCTCCCGTCGGCGCTCTCAGCCGCCCTCTTCGTCTCGCTCATCATCGTCGCGCCCCGCGCCCGCGCGGCGGACGGCGCGCGACGCGTCCCGACCGTTGACGATCTGCTCTCGCTCAAGACGCTCGGCGCGGCGCGCATCTCGCCCGACGGCAAGTGGGTCGCCTACACGGTCTCCGAGGCGAACTTCAAGGCGGACGCCTTCGTCACGCAAATCTGGATCGCCGACACCGCGACGGGCAGGCGCATGCAACTGACGCGCGGCGAGAAGTCGTCCGCGAACCCGCGCTGGTCGCCCGACTCGGCTTGGCTCGCGTTCACGAGCGACCGCGTCGGCGACAAGAGCCAGATTTTCGTCATCCGCCCCGACGGCGGCGAATCCGTGCAGCTGACCAAACACGAGACCTCGGTCGCGGGCTTCGACTTCTCGCCCGACGGGCGGACGATCATCTACGCCGCGACCGAGCCGCCGCCCGCGACGGCGAAGGAGCGCAAGGAGCAGTACGCGGACTTCGAGGTCGTGCGCAAGGAGTACAACCACCTGCACCTCTGGTCGCTCGCGGTCACCGACGCTTCGGACGCGCCCGCCGTCGGCAAGCAGCTCACGAAAGGCAAGGAGTTCAGCGTCTCGTCGTTCTCGTTCTCGCCGGATTCATCGCGCGTCGCGTTTAGCGCGACGATCAACCCCGATCTGATTCAGGGCTCGACCTCGGACATCTACGTCCTGAATCTCGCCGACAACTCCCTGAAGAAGATCGTCAACCAGCCCGGACAGGACGACGATCCGCACTTCTCGCCCGACGGCACGCAGGTAGTCTTCTCGACCGTGATGGGTCGCCAGCCTTACTTCGCCACCAACGCGCGCCTCGCCGTCGTCCCCGCCGACGGCGGCACGCCACGCTCGATCACGGACGCCTTCGACGAGAACGCGAACTTCGTCGAATGGAACCGCGACGGGCTCTACTTCTCCGGGCAGCAGAAGATGTCCTCGCACCTCTTCCGCCTCGATCCTTCGACCGGGAAACTGACGCGCGTCTCCGCGCCGGATAATTTGATGGCGGGCGGCTTCACCTTCACGCGCGACGGCAGGCAGTTGGCTTTCACCGCGCCTTCGCCGCAGGCGCTCTCCGAAATCTACGTCACGCCCGTCGCGCAATTCGCACCGCGCGCGGTCACGGAGATGAGCGAGCAGCTAAAGTCGTTCGTCCTCGGCACGCGCGAAGTCGTCTCGTGGAAGAGTCAGGACGGGACGACGATTGAGGGCGTGCTGATCAAGCCCGCGGACTTCGACCCGGCGAAAAAGTACCCGCTGCTCTGCATCATCCACGGCGGACCGACGGGCGTTGATCGCCCGACGGCGGTTGACACGCGCACCTACCCCGCTGACATCTGGGTCGCGCGCGGCGCGCTCGTCCTGAAAGTTAATTATCGCGGCAGCGCGGGCTACGGCGAGAAGTTTCGCACGCTGAACGTGCGCAACCTCGGCGTCGGCGACGCCTGGGACGTGCTGAGCGGCGTTGATTCGTTGGTTGCGAAGGGCTGGGTTGATCCGTCGCGGGTGGGGTGCATGGGCTGGAGTCAGGGCGGCTACATCTCGGCGTTCCTCACCGCCTCGTCCGACCGCTTCAAGGCGATCTCCGTCGGCGCAGGCATCTCCGACTGGGCGACCTACTATTACAACACCGACATCACGCCCTTCACGATCAACTACCTCGGCAAAGACCCCGTCGCCGATCCCGACATCTACAAGAAGACCTCGCCCATCGCGTATGTGTCGAACGCCAGGACGCCGACGCTCATCCAGCACGGCGAGCTCGACCGCCGCGTCCCCATCGCCAACGGCTACGAGCTGCGCCAAGCACTAGAGGACAGGGGCGTGCCCGTCGAGATGGTCGTCTATAAGGGCTTCGGTCACGGCATCACGAAGCCCCGCGCCCAGCGCGCCGTGATGACGCACAACCTCGTCTGGTTCAACCACTACATCTTCGGCGACACGCTGCCGGACTTAGCGAATCTGCCGCTGCCGAAGAAGGAGGAGAAGAAGGAAGGTGAGAAGGCGGGAAGTAACTAAAGAGATAGAGAGAGCTCGGCGATGACCACGCGCCCGGCGCGAGAAAGCCCCAACGGGGCGCAATTAAATAGCTTGGGGCAACGCCCCAAGAAAGATTGGGGGCAAAGATTTATAGAGCCCTGAAAGGGCGACATAACATCGTCTAATCCCACACGAACCGTTCGTCGAACTCGACGCCGTACCGCACGAGTAAAGCGCGGTACTAGTCCTCGAACGTCCTGCGGCGGTGATGCTCCTTCTGCCCCGCGATATACCTCTTTAA
>JAIVGV010000544.1 GCA_020201365.1 Acidobacteriota bacterium | reverse complement strand
CGTCGGCACGCCCGTCGCCATCAACGTGGACGGGCTGGAGCACAAGCGCAAGAAGTGGAACCGGCTCGCGCGCCGCTACTACCTCGTCGCCGAGAAGCTCTCGACCACGCTGCCGAACGAGACGGTGACGGACGCGCGCGTCATACAGGAGTACTACCTCGCGCGCTACAACAAGCGGACGACGATGATCGCCTACGGCGCGGAGGTCTCGCGCGCGCTCGACCGGCAGGCGGTGCGCCGCTGGGGTCTTGAGCCCAACCGCTACGTGCTCTACGTCTCGCGCCTCGAACCCGAAAACAACGCGCACCTCGTCATCGAAGCCTTCAAGCGCGTGAGGACTTCCCACAAGCTCGTCGTCGTCGGCGACGCGCCCTACGCGCACGAGTACATCGGCTCCCTGCGCCGCATCGCGGGCGACGACCGCCGGGTGGTGTTTACGAGCTTCGTCTTCGGCGACGCCTACCGCGCGCTGCAGCAGAACGCCTACTGCTACGTCCACGCGACCGAAGTCGGCGGCACGCACCCGGCGCTTCTGGAAGCGATGGGCTACGGCAACTGCGTGCTCACGCTCGCGACGCCCGAAAACGTCGAGGCGGTCGGCGACGCGGGCATTCCTTACGCCGACGCGGCAGACCTCGAAGCCAAGCTGCGCCGCGTCCTCAGCGACGGCGCGATCGTCGCCGCCTACCGCCAGCGCGCGCAGGATCGCGTCCGCGAGCACTACGACTGGGAGCGCGTCGTGGATCGCTACGAAAATTTATTCGCGCGCATGGCTGGCGAGCCGGAGCCCAACGCGGAGCAGTTCGCCGCGGTCGCGCAAGAGCAGGCGGCGGTCGCGGAGGAAGAGCCGGTGAGGAAGATTTGAGACTCGAGGCGCGCGCGCGCGGCGGCGCGCCGACCCGGCGGAAATGAGAAGGGGGCTCACGCCGTTTACGGCGTGAGCCCCCTTCTTGTCTTAGCACCGCTTCGTCGTGCGAGCCGCGCGTCACTTGATCGCCTTCACGCTGGCGGGCTTGGCGAAGAGCGAGTCGGGGATCGTCGGGTTGAACTCGACCGAGTCGTAGGTGATGCGCGAGGTGCGCTCGCCGTCGCGGTAGTGGTCAATCGTGAAGGGGACTTGCACGCCGCCGAACGTGAGGAAGCGCTCGATGCGATCCTCCTCGGTCACCTCCGCGTCCTCGCCCTCCTTGGTTTTGATCTTGCGCTTGTAAGAGACCTTCGCGGGCAGGCCGTCCTTCGCCCCGAACTCGAACTCGGCGGCGAAGCCGTCCGGGTAGGTGACGCGCACGACCTCGTTGCGTTTTGCTAACCCCGCCTCGCGGCGACCGACGTACTCGAGGCTCGCGCCCTCGGCGCGCCACGCGCCGCGCAGCAGGTTGTCGAAGCTCGTCCGCACGGAGACTTGGAAGCCCTCCAGCTCTTCGGACTTCGCGTCGTGGATCGTCTTCGTCATGCCGTCGAAGACCCAGCCGGAAGAGGCGCCGACGTTCGTCTGGACGCTGCGCACGCCTGAAGACTTGAACTCGGTGCGCTCGCGGTCGGGGTAGATGAGGTAGTCAACGAACGACGCCGGGGGCGTGGCGACGCCGCCGACGATCTGCGCGAAGAGACCGCGCCCGACGACCGACTTGACGTTCAGGTACGCCGCGCCGCCGAGCGCGTCAACGCCGCGCTTCAAGACCGCCGCGGCTGTCTCGTCAACGACGGGCGCGGCGGGGGCAGCAGGCTTCGACTCGGACTTAGGCGCGTTCGCGGTCGGCTGCGACTGCGCTAACGCCGCGGGGCAGATGAAAACGACAGCGGCGAGCAGCGTCAGCCGCGCGCGGGCGAGTTTGAAAAGGGAAGTGTGGTGCATGGCTCGGTAATTTTTAGTTGAACAGGGGCGCGGCTGGCAACTCACCGCAGAGACGCGGAGGGCTCGCGGAGTCTACGCGGAGAAGAGATCGGCTTTCTCTGCGCGATCTCTGCGAGTGCTCTGCGCCTCTGCGGTGAACCTCAACGCCCGCCGCGCGAGACTCTTTGATGAGCGGACAGGGAAAAGGGTTTCAACGATCTTCACGAGGTCGCTGAAACCCTTTTCGTTCTGCTTCGACCGCGCGCGTCGCCTCAGTTGAGACTCGGCGCGTCGGTGGCGCGGATCGTGATGTCCGTGCCGTCGTAGTCCACGACGAACTGCGAGGCGGTCTTCCACATCGAGGTGATCGGCAGCTTCACCTTCTCGTCGATGTGCCGCTTGAGGAAGCGCGCGCCGTAAGCCGGGCTGAAGCCCTTCTCGGTCAGGCTGTCGAGCGCGCGCTCGCTGACGGTCAGAGTCCTCCCCTGCGACTCCATCTGGCGGCGGAGCTTCGCGAGGTACAACTGCGCGATCTGCTTCACCTCGTCCATCGTCAGGGGCGAGAAGACGACGATCTCGTCGATGCGGTTGCGGAACTCCGGCGAGAAGCGCTGCTCGGCGGCTTTCAGCACCTCGTTCTTCACGGCCTTCACGTCGCCGAGCGTCTTCGTGCCGAAGCCCAAGGGCTTCTCGTACTTCTTGAAGCTCTCGCTCCCCAAGTTCGAGGTCATGATGACG
>JAIVGV010000327.1 GCA_020201365.1 Acidobacteriota bacterium | reverse complement strand
GCGGAAGACGTAGTCGATCGCCGACGGCGTGAAGATCTCCGCGCGCGTCGCGCCCGCCGTCAGGAGGCGCGAGCGGACGTACTTCTCCGTCTCCTCGACGTTCGGCAGCGGCTTGATCTCGCAGCGCAGAGCGACGCGCTGTTTGAGCTGTCTGAGTTCCGGGTTGTTCAGCACGTCGCGCAGTTCTGGCTGTCCCGTCAGGACGATCTGCAAGAGCTTCGCCGAGTCGGACTCGAAGTTCGACATGAGTCTGATCTCTTCGAGCACGGCGGTCGAGAGCCCGTGCGCCTCGTCAATGATGAGCACGGTGCGCAAGCCCCGCGCGTGGCGCGACTCCAAAACTTTGCCGAGCTTGAACAAGAGATCGGACTTATTTTCCCACTCGTCCACGCCGAGCACGCGCGTGACGTGCTGGTAGAATTCGGGGACGGTGAGGCGCGGGTTGAAGACGTAGCCGACGAGCACGGTGCGGTCGAGCCGCTGCATCATCCAGCGCAGGATCGTGGTCTTCCCCGTGCCGACCTCGCCCGTGACGACGATCAGACCCTTGCCGCTCTCGATGCCGTAGTGCAGGTTCGCCATCGCCTCCGTGTGCGAAGGCGTGAAGTAGATGAAGCGCGGATCGGGCGTCAGCGCGAACGGCAGCTCCCTCAGTCCGTAGAACTCTTTGTACATCTCAACTCACCGAAGTGCTGAGTGCTGAGAAAAGGCTTTTTGTCTTTCACTCAGTACTCCGTACTCAGCACTTTTTTAAGTTCCGATCTTCTCGAAGACGTGCGTCAGCTTGAGCAGCAGCGCGAGCGCCGGGACGCTGACGACCGTCGCGGCGACGCTCGCGGTGGCGAGGGTCATGCGGCGCACCTTGCGCCGCCGCTCCTCGCGCGGCGTGAGCAGTTCGGGGACGGAGACGAGGACGGGCAAGGAGGTGTAGTGGCGCGCGTCCTCGACCGTCTGGATGGTCAGGAGGCGGGGGACTTCGAGGGCGGCGGCAAACAGCAGCCCGACGCCGACGCCGAGCGCGAGACCGAGGATCAAGAGCAGCGGGCGCTTGGGCGCGACGGGCTTTTCGGGCAGGTTCGCCGGGTCTATGACGGCGATGGTCTCGCCCTGCGCCGCGGCTGAAGCCGCCGCGCCGAGGTCTGCCTTGTTCTTCTTCTGCAACAGGTCGTCGTAGGTCGCCTTCTTCGTCTGGTACTCGCGGTCGAGCGCGCTCAAGCCGACCTCTGTCGAGGGGACGCTGTTGATGCGCGCTTGGAGGCTCGCGATCTGCCCTTGCGTGTCGGCGAGCAGCTTCTCCTGTCGGGCGACTTCGCCCTGCGCGAACTGGAGCTGCGTCTGGTAGGTCGTGATGCTGGGATCGACGAACTTCTCAAGCCTCCTCTTCTTCTCCTCGACCTTCTCCTTCCAGTCGTCGAGCATCTCCTGCTTCTGCTTCTGGACGGCGGCGAGCTCCTGCTTCTTGGCCACCACGTCCGGGTGCTTCGGTCTGAGACCGTTGGCGAGCATGGACTGAATCTCCTGCTCGTCAGCCGACTCCTGCTTCGTGAGCTCCGCCCACGCCATGGTCGTCTTCGGGTCGGTCTTGTCGTCGGCGGTGTTCTCGATCGCCATCTGCGAGTTCTTCTCCGCCGCGCCGAGTTGCGTGTTGAGCATCGCCTGCTGATCGCGCAGCCGGCCGATCTCGGTGGTGAGCCCCTTCTGCTGCTCGTAGAGCCCGGCGAGTTGCTGCAGGAGCGCGGTGGTCGAGTTCGGCAGGCTGTTCATGTGCGACATCATGTATTCGAGCCGCTGCTTGTCCACGCCGTCGAGCTCCGCCTTCGCCTGCTCGACCTGCGCGGCGATGAACTGCTGCGTCTGCATCGCGCCCTGCGAAGCCTCTTTCGTCTGCGCGTTGACGTACTTCGTGGCGAGGTCGGAGGCGACCTTCTGCGCGACGAACGGGTTGTCGGTCTTGAACGAGAGCTGGAAGCCGTTGGTGATGTCGTTGCGGCTCTTGTTGAGCTCGATCTGGATGTCCTTCTTCTTCATCTGCTCGACGAGCAGCTCCATCGGCTCGCCGCGCCGGCGCTCCGTCGCGTAGAGGTTGTAGTTGACGATGAGCGGCTCGAGCGACGAGCGGCTGAAGACCTCCTGCGCGATGTTGTTGATGCGGATCGTCAGCTCGTCTTCGGAGAGCTGCGGCACGATGCCCTCGGACAGCGCCGACGGGCGCACCGTCAAGAGCGTCGTGGACTGATAGACGTTCGGCAGGCGCCAGACGACGACCGCGACGGCGAAAGAGATCGCCAGCGTCGGGAGCAGGATCATCCACTTGCGCCGCCACAGAATCCGCGCGTACTCGGCTGGCTTGCGTTGTCGAAACTCAGTGCTCATCCCAATCTCCATCGCGGATTAGAAATCCGCGATCCGAAATCCGCATTCCGCAATCATCCCAAAGTGTCGAGCGTGCGCCGCGCCTCGGCGATCTGTTCGGGCGTCAAGCCGTGGCTGCTGGCGTTCAGAGCCTGCTGGAGCTGCTGGCGCGCCTCCGCCTTGCGCCCGGTGGCGGCGAGCGCCTGCCCCAAGTGGAGGCGATAGACGGCGCTGTCGGCGCCCGCCGCTTGCGTCTTCGCGACGGCTTTCTGCAACTGCTCGACCGCCGCCGCGTAGAGCCCCTTCTTGTAATAGACCCAGCCGAGGGTGTCGGCGAAGCCCGGCTCCTCGGGGCGGTTCTGCACGACGCCCTGCGCGAGCCGCATCGCCTCGTCCAAGTTTCCCTTGCCGTACTCGGCGTAGTTCCAGGCGAGGTTGTTGGCGGCGAAGATGTTGTCCTGCTGCAAAGCGAGCGCCTTGCGGTAGGCGTCGTCCGCCGCGTCGTAGTTGTGGCGCGCGTCCTCGACCATGCCGATCAGGACGTAGGGCGACGCGTCGTCGGGTCGCTTCGCAGACCAGTCGTGAAGCTCGGCGACGGCGCGATCCTTCTGATCCGTGTTGATGAAGAGCGCGGCGAGCGCGTTGAACGCCGGGACGAAGGTCGGGTCGAGGGCGATGGCTTTGCGCAGCTCGTCCTCGGCGCTCTTGGCGAGCTGGTTTTTGAGATCGTTGTTGCCCTGCTTGGCAGCCGCCCCGCCCTGCGCGCCGTAAATCTGCGCCTTCAGGAAATGGAGCGGCGCGCTGTCCTTCTGCGCGAGCGCCTGATCCACGCGCGCGTGCGCCTTGTCGAACTCGCCCTGCGAGTCGTAGAGGCTGGCGATGCCGTTCAAAGCTTCGAAGTTCGTCGGGTCAACCTGGAGCGCCAGCTCGAAGAAGCGCATCGCCTCGTCGCGCTTGCCCTCGACCCCGGCGACCGCCGCGAGGTTCGTGTAGGACGCGGGCGAGTTCGGCAGCAGATCGCGCGCGGCGGAGTAGTCCACGCGCGCGGCGTCCGCGTTCTTCAACTGCATCTCGGCGGTGGCGCGGGCGGTGAGCGCGTGCGCCTTCAGCTCGTTGAACATTTCGGGCGTGACCGCCCCGGAGGGCGTCGCCTTGTTGAGCTTGTCAACGAGATCGCCGGACTGCCGCAGCGCCGTCTGCCAGTCGCCCGCGGCGAGGTTGATCTGGACTTGGAGGAGCTTCGCCGGGACGTAGTCGGGGTAATACTTTTCGAGATCGGAGACGAAGACGCGCGCCTGCTCGATCTGGTTCAGGCGCAGGTTCGCGTCAGCCATGTAGTAGAGCCCGGCTTGATCGCGCGGCTCCTGCTTCAAGACCTGCTTCAAGTCCTCGACCGCCTGCTTCGCGTCGCCCTTGCTCTCGCTGACGCGCGCGCGCAGCAGCAGCGCCTGCCGGTCGTTCGGGTTCTTGTTCAAGACCGCCTGCGCCTGCTCTAACGCGCCCGCGTTGTCGCCCTTGGCGAGCATCAGCTCGCCGAGGCGGTAGCGCGCCGTCGTGTAGTCGGGGAACTTGCTGACGGTCTCCTGGAAGGCGCGGACGGCGTCGTCGGTGCGACCGATCTGCGAGTAGAAGTCCGCCATGACGGCGGTGCCTTCGGGCTTGCCGGAGTCTAACGCGGCGAGGTCGCGCGCGGCCTGCTCGGCGCGGTCGAGCTGGCGGCGCGCGATGTAGAAGCTGACGAGCGTGCGGTGCGGCTCGCGATCCTGCGGGTCAACCTCGACGGCGCGGCGGAACTGCTCCTCGGCGCGGTCGGGCTGGTTCTGCTCCATGAAGAAGCGACCGTATTCGAGGTGCGCGAGCGAAGACTTGTCGTCGGCGGCGAGCGCGCGCCGGTAGGTCTCGTCAGCCTTCGCCGCGTCGCGCTCCTGTCGGTAGTAGAGCGCGAGGCTCATCAGCGACTCGACGCGCTGCGGGTTCAGCTCGACGGCGTGGGTGAGTGCCGCGAGCGCGCCCGCACGATCGCCGTTCGCGTAGAGGATCGTGCCCTTGAGGATGTTCCCCTCGATGTTGTTCGGGTCGCGCTGCAGGACTTCCTCTTCGAGCTTGGTCGCCTCGTCCTTCCAGCGCGCGTCCTTCGTCGCCTTGTAGGCGACGATGAACATGTTGCCGAGGCGGGTGCGCGCGTCGAGGTTGTTCTGGTCGAGCTGGGCGGTGCGCTGCATCTCCTCGACGGCGTGGGCGAAGTCGCCCATGCCCTCGTAGGCGCGCGCCAAGCCCCAGTGCGCCGGCGCCGAGCGGTCGTCTATCTGGACGGCGTTGCGGAACTCGAGCGACGCCTCTTGGTATTTTTTGTCTTTGAGGTAAGCCTCGCCGCGGCTGAGGTGTTCGGCTTTAGCCTTCGCGGGGTCTTTGCAGGCTGAGGTGACGGCGACGAGCGCGAGCGCGGCGGCGAAGAGGATGAACAGCAGACCCCGGCGTGCGCCGGAGCGTTGGCACTCACTGTGGTTCATGTTTTAGGAAAACTCCCTGACTCTCCCCGCCTCGCCGCGGCGCGCTCCGGGGCAACGGCTCGCGCGGCGGCGACCTCGGCGGGGGTCGCTTCTAAGTCTTCTTCCCTTTCAAAAGTGCCGTCGCCTGAAGGCGACCGGCAAGAGTCTCCGTGGCAAGAGAAACTCTGAATCGTCTGTTTGTTCCGGTTCTGGATCGGGGGTCGCTCGGGGGCGACTACGAAAGATTCTAACCGACCGAGAGCGGGGCGCGCCAGCCATTTCTTGGCGAGACCGCCTTTTCTCAGTCGGGTACGAAGGCGGACAAGTGCGGCGCGGCTTGGGCGGCGAGGTCTTCGGCGGTTCTGAGCGCCGCCCCCTCGTCGCCGCGGAAGGGCACCATCACGCGCACCATCGCGCCGTCGGAGCGGCGGCGCTCGAGGCTGTCGAGCACGGTGTAAATCTTCCCCCAGTATTCGCTCGCCACGGCGCGACCGCGCCCCTGATACCAGTAGATCAGAAGCTGACGGTCGTCGCCGTTCTCGACGATGTAGCGGTTCGCCTCGAAGGGCTTGCCGCCCCCGGCGGGCGTGACGTGGACGAGCGCGCCGTCGCGCATCGTCCAGCCGCTGCCGGGCAGGCAGTTGAGCGGGCTGTGGTAGGTCGCGCCGTTGCGCTGCGTGGCGTAGTAGCCGACGTAGAAGTTCGCCGCGCGACCGTCGGGCAGCGCGTAGTCGCGCGAGAGGTAGTCGTCGGCGCGCAGCACCGCCTCGACGTCGGGCGTGAAGCGCGCGTCCGCGCCGCGCTGGCTCCACTCGCCGAGCCGCGACGGGAACTCGGCGAGCTGTCGGCGCTCGACGTGCGCCTCGCCCGCGCGCTCCCACACGTTGACGACCGCGCCGCCGAACAGGAGCAGCGCGAGCATCGCCCAGAAGTGCCAACCGCCTGAACGCATCTTGAGAAATTACTGCGCGGTCTCCGCGACGACCTCCGCCTCGCCGGGCGACTCGGGCACGCGTTCGCCGCGCGGCGGCGTCGTCGGAGCGGTCTCGCGCGCCGCCGTCTTTGAAAGCGCCTCGCGATCAGCCCTCGCCGCCGCGCGCGCCTTCGCCCCTTCGCGCCGCGCGCGTCGCCGCTTGCGTAGCGCCACGCGGTCGAGCAGCCACGCGAAGGCGAAGAGCAGGAGGAAGGCTGCGACGTACACGACCCAGCCCGAAAACTCGTGGAAGAAGCCGTCGGCGACGCGCGTGCCGTAGTAGCGCGCGAGGACGCCGGTGCCGCTGACGCGCGCCGCGTTCGTGATGATCGCGATGGGCACGGCGGCGGCGACGAGCAGGATGGAGCGCCACGCGCCGTATGATTTGAGCCACGCGAAGCGACCGCGAGGCGAGTCGCCTTCGCCCGTGCTGGTGTCGCCGCCGCGCCGCGCGCCGTCCCTCGGGTACGTGAAGTAGGCGAAGACGACGGCGAGCGTGACGAGCGTCATCAAGGAACGGATGCCGCTGCACGCCTCGACGACTTCGAGTTTTTTCGTCGTCGTCGAATCGAGCGGCATCAGCTCGATGACGTTGCCCTCGCGCAGCACCGGGATGTCGAGAAGCTGCATCGAGGCGACGGCGCAGCGCGAGGCGAAGAGCTGGAGCGGGAAGGCGATCTTGTTGAAGATGATCGCCGGGATCGGGATCGCGAGCAGCAGCAGCACGAGCGGCACGGCGGCGCGGCGCAGCAGCGCGAAGCCGAAGAAATAGACGACGAGCCCGGCGCAGAGCACGACGAGCGAAGTGCGCTGCACGAACAGCTCCGCGCCCGCCGTCCCAGCCCACAGCGCGAACAGCGCCGAGACGACGAAGGCGACTCCCCACGCGAGCGACGGTCGTCGCACGGCGCGCGCGAGCGCGTCGCGCTCGGTCCAGAGGATGTAGCCGATGATGAGCGGGATGAGCAGACCGTGCGAGTAGTTTTCGTCCTCCCACCAGACGCGCCCGAGCTTGGCGACGACGCCCCAGTAGGCGAACGCGACCGCGGCGACGACGAGGGCGGGTCGCAAAAGGCTTCGCGTGGGGGTCTGTTCCATGGCTTACGTTCGGGGCGAGGCGGCGGTCGGACGGACTCGCTCGGAAGAGATTAGCCGATTGCGCGCGGCGTCGGCAACGGCTTTCGCGCCGCGCGGAGCGTAAACGCCCAATCGCCCCGTTCTTCCCCGCCCGTCGTTGTCAGCGGCGCAGTAGCTCCTCGTAGAGTCGGAGCACGGCGGCGATGTTCTCTTCGCCGGTCTCGCCCTCCCGTCCGTCGCGCGCCGCGCGGGGCTCTCTGAGTCGCGCCTCGACGGACGCGACGAGCGCCGTTCGATCCCCGACGGGGATCAGGTGGACGCCCGCGGGGCGCATCCCGTTGTCGGTGGCGATGACGGGGGTGCCGGCGTGCAGCGCCTCGCGCACGGAGATGGCGTCGCCGTCGTAGTGCGTCGTGCGCAGGAAGATGTCGCCCTCGGCGAGGGAGCGCAGCGTCGCATCGTGCGGCACGTCGCCGCAGAGCAGTACGTGCTCGGCGTAGGGCTTCGCCGCGATCCTTCGTCGCAACTCCTCTTCGATACTCCCCGACCCGACGATGACCAGCCCCGCGCCCGCGAACCGCTCGCGCACGCCGCCGAGCGCGTCGATCTGCAAGCCGAGGTCGTAGTGCGGCTCTAGTAGTCCGACGGTGACGAGGACGGGATCGTGCGTGTCGAAGAAACTTCGGAGCTGCGGCGGGAGCGCGGCGTCCGCGGGCGGCGCTGGCGTAGCGTGCGGCGCGATCAGGCGCACGCGCGAGGGCCCGACGCCGAAGCGGGCGAACATCTCGGCGATCTGCTGGTTGACGGCGATGATGCGGTCGAAGCGGCGGAAGACGAAGCCGCGCACGCTGCCGGGTCGAGCCGCGCGCCCCTGCGGCGAGTTCGGGTAGCCGCCCGAATGAAACGTCAGCACGGACTTGCCTCGCCCGGCGGTCGCGCACGCGAAGGCGAGCGCGGCGAGTCTGAGGGGCACCGCGCCGCCGATGTGCAGGTGGAGGATGTCGTAGCGCAGCCGCCGAACGAGCCGCAGCAGTTGGGCGGCGGATTCGGGGTAGTAGATGTCGTCGCCCTCCGCCCTGCGGTGGCGCGTGATGTTGGCGACGGCGCACGTGTGACCGCGCCGCAGCAACAGCCTTCGTATCGCGACGAGGTTCACTTGAACGCCGCCGTAAGGCGGCGGGTAGGGTCCGAGTTGGAGGACTCTCATCGGGGTGAGAACGATGAAGTCGGAACGGCGGACGATGGAGTAAAAGTGGTCGGCTTTCAGTTCATCGTCCCGCGTTCATCCTTCATCGTTTCTAAATCTATCTCGCGCGGCGCGCCGGTGCGCGCGGACTCAAGGATCGCTAGGCAGCCGAGCGTGGCGCGCGCGCCGTCCGCGACGGTCACCTCTGGCTCGCGCCCTTCGCCGAGCGCCGCGAGGAAGGACGCCAACTGCTCGTCGTAGCCCTTGTCGCCCCACCAGCGCGAGCGCGTGCGCGCGGTTCCTTTGCACAGGTCGAGCCGCTTGAAGTTTTCCGTCGAGACGCCTAAGCCTTCGGCGAAAGCCTCTACGCGCTCGCCCGCGGAGGTCTGGCTCCCGACCGTGCAGTAGGTGAGGCTCGCGACCGAGCCGTCCGCGAAGCGGAAGGCGGCGGCGACGTTGTTCTCGCCGACCGGGTGCTCCTTGCCCGTCGGGAGACTCTGCGCGAAGACGGAGACCGGCTCGGAGTCGAGCAGCCAGTAGAGCAGGTCAACGAAGTGGACTGCCTCGCCGAGGATCGCGCCGCCGATTGCCGGGTCAGCCATCCAGTACGAGCCGGAGATGCCGGGCGAGTTGACGCGGCAGTTCAGGACGGCGGGACCGGCGCGGCGCGCGAGTTCTTTTTTAAGCTCGCGGTAGAACGGCGCGAAGCGGCGGTTGAAGCCGACGGTGAGTTGTTTACCGCCCGCGGCGACGGCGCGCGTGAGCGCGCGGCACTCTTCGAGAGTGAGCGCCATCGGCTTTTCGACGAAGACGTGCTTACCGGCTTCGAGCGCGGCGAGCGACTGCGCGGCGTGGTGCTGGTTGCGCGTCGCGACGAGAACCACGTCAACGTGCTCGTCGCGCAAAATCTCTTCGTAGTCCGACGCGCAATAGCTCGCGCCGAAGCGGCGTGCGTAGCTCTTGCCGCGCGCGCCGCTCGCCGAATAGACAGCCTCGAGCCGCGCGCCCGGAAACTTCTTGAGCGCGGGCACGTGCGCCCAACGCGCGATGTTGCCCGCGCCGACGAGCGCGACGCGCAGATCATGCGGCGCGCGGCGAGTCGTCGTCGCGCGCGGCGCGCCAGAGACTTCGACGCGGCGTCGCGGCGTAAACGACGGGCTGGCGGCGTCGCCGTCGCTGCTCGTCGCGTCGCCGTTGTTGCTCGCGGCGTCAGACGCCGGGTAGCGCAGCAGCACGGCGAGGCTCGACGCTGCCGGGTTCATGATCGTCTCGTAAGCGCGCGCGGCGTCTTCGAGCGCGAAGCGGTGCGTCACGAGCGGTTCGAGTTGGAGTTGTCCCGTCGCGGCGAGGCGGAGGAACTCCTCCATGTTGCGGTTCTCCGTCCAGCGCACGTATG
>JAIVGV010000224.1 GCA_020201365.1 Acidobacteriota bacterium | reverse complement strand
GCCCCTATCCCCATCCCCCTATTCCACCGGTCTCGGTCCCGCGTCGAGACCGCGCGTGCTGACCTGGTTGACGACGTGGACTTTGAGATCGTCTCGGACGCGCACCTGACAGGAGAGGCGGACGTTCTCGGCGAGCCCGGTCTCGCGCGCGAGCCGCTCGCGCTCCGCGTCGCCCATCTCGCCGGGGTCGCCCGCGAGCACCTCGACGCGGCAGGTCGTACACTTGGCGTTGCCGCCGCAGCGGTGCAGTATGTCAACGCCGGCGTCCTCGATGGCGAGGACGAGCTTGCGCCCCTCCTGCGCCTCGAATGCTTGCGTCCCCGTGGCAGTCTCCGCTTCGATCCTCGGCATAAGAGTCCACTCCCTCCGCTCGTCTGAATTGTGATTGCGTTCGGTGAGCCGAAGTGTACACGAAAAACTAAAAACGCGGTAAGCGCACGCGAGACGCGCCGCGCTCGCTGTCGCCCTCAGGAAAGAGCGGGAGCGCGGCGCGTCTCGAAAACGCTACCGCGTCAGTTAGCGGGATTCTCCCCGCGCGTGTGTCTTAAGCCGTGAACGAGGAGCCGCAGCCGCAGGAGCCGGTCGCGTTCGGGTTCTTGAACGCGAAGCCCTGCCCCATCACGCTCGTCACGTAATCAATCTCGACGCCGTTCAAATACTGCGCGCTGAACATGTCCACGAAGAGGCGCACGCCGTTGGCGTCCAGGACGTGATCGCCCTGCCGCGACTCCTCCTCGATGTTCAGGCTGTACTGGAAGCCGGAGCAGCCGCCCGGCACGACGCGGACGCGCAAGCCGGCCGTTTCGGGCAAGCCCTCTTCGCCCGCCATGAACTTCTTGATCTCCGCCGCCGCCGTGTCCGTCACGTTGAGCGCCACGGTCGGCATCGTCGCTGTTGACATCTAAATTTCTCCTCTCAAACCGGTCGAAGCTGTTTCTAAGATGAATTTGTCCGCTGTCAGTTGTCCGTTGTTAACTCTGACTGACGAGCCTATTTTAACCGCTCGACAGTCCAATCACAAACGACGGACGACTGACCACGGACAACGGACAGCCTTCACGCCCCGCTCATCACGATCTTCAGCTCCGGCTTCAACGCCTCAATCGAGACCTGCCGCGCCACCTCCTCCGCCACACGCCGGAACGCCTCAGCCTGCGGCGAATCCGGCTGGCTTAAAACCACCGGCACGCCTTTATCTCCGCCCTCGCGCACGTCCAAGCCGAGCGGCACCGCGCCGAGGAACGGCACGCCGTAAGCTTCAGCGAGACGCTGCCCGCCGCCCGCGCCGAAGATGTCGTAGCGTCTCCCTGTGTCCGGCGCGACGAAGTAGCTCATGTTCTCGACGACGCCCAAGATCGGCACGGCGACCGTCTCGAACATCCGCAGCGCGCGCCGCACGTCCGCGACCGCGACCGCCTGCGGCGTCGTCACGAGCACCGCGCCCTGCACGGGGACAAGCTGCGCGAGCGACAGTTGCACGTCGCCCGTGCCCGGCGGCATGTCAACGATCAGGTAGTCGAGTTCGCCCCAGAGCACGTCTTGGAGAAACTGTTTGACGAGACCGTGAAGTATGGGACCGCGCAGGATCATCGGCTCGTCGCCCGGCTTCAAGAGAGCCATCGAGACGACTTTGACGCCGTGCGCCTCGACGGGCACGAGCTTGTTGCCCGCGATCTCCGGTCGCGCCTCGGACGCGCCGAGCATCAGCGGCACGTTCGGGCCGTAAACGTCCGCGTCCATCAAGCCCACACGCGCGCCGTCTCGCGCCAACGCGACGGCGAGGTTCACCGCGACCGTAGATTTCCCGACGCCGCCCTTGCCCGAAGAGACCGCGACGATGTTGCGCACGCCCGGCACGGTCACCTTCTCTCCCAAGCCCCGACCCTTCGGCACTTCCGCGTCCATCTGCACGCGCACCGCCGTGACGCCCGGCAAAGCGCGCACGACCTCTTCCGCCTGCTGCTGCAACTGCTCGCGCACGGGGCACGCGGGCGTCGTGAGCACGATGCGGAAGTTCACGTCGCCGCCCTCGATCCGCAAGTCCTTGACGAAGCCGAGCGCGACGATGTCCTTGTGCAGATCGGGATCGCGCACCGCGCGCAGCGCGTCGAGCACGCTTTGTTCTGAAATCTGTGCCATAATTTTCCTGTCGCCGGTTTAGCTGTTAAAGAATTATAGGGACATTCAACGTGGAAGCAACTTCGGCGACCAAACTTTATGAGTGAGAACGAAGCCACAATCATCCGCGCCGCCTGCCCGCACGACTGTCCAGACACCTGCGCGATGCTCGTCACGGTCGAGCGCGGTCGCGCCACAGCCGTCGCGGGCGATCCGGATCATCCTTTCACGCGCGGCTCGCTCTGCACGAAGGTCGCCAACTACCACGAGCGCACGCACAGCCCCGACCGCGTGAAGACCTGCCTGCGTCGCGTCGGCAGGAAGGGCGAAGGAAGGTTTGAGCCGATCAGTTGGGACGAGGCGCTGGACGAGATCGCGTCGCGATACCAAACGCTCGCCGAATCTTCGGAAGGCGCGGAGACGATCATGCCGTACAGCTACTGCGGCACGATGGGGCTCGTGC
>JAIVGV010000223.1 GCA_020201365.1 Acidobacteriota bacterium | reverse complement strand
GGTTGACGGGCGTCGGGCGCGCCCAGCCGAGCAGCGCCGCGCCCGTGAAGAATGCGATGGCGGGAAAGAGCAGCGTGCCGATGGGGTCAACGTGCGAGACCGGGTTCAGCGAGACGCGCCCCTTGTGGCGCGCGAGATCGTCGCCGAAGCGGTCGGACATCCACGCGTGCATCATCTCGTGGAACGAGAGCGAGAAGATGAGCGCGACCATGAAGAGGATGAATTCGCCGATGTTCGGGACGTTCATACGACACTGCGGACTCGCGATCCGACTTGACGCGCCACACTAGCACGCGTGCGCAAGTGAGTCAAAAGAGTGAGCCGTGAGCAGTAAGCGGTGAGCAGTCAGACCTAAACTGCTCACCGCTTACTGCTCACGGCTCACCCCAAAAGCGTCCCGCGTATGCCGAGCGGCAGCGAGTAAACCGCGTCGTTCGTCGCGACGACCATCTCGCCCGCCGCGGAGAAGGCGAGACCGATGACGTTCATCCCTGCGACGACGAGTTCCGCGCGCTCGCCCTCGCGCGTGATGCGGACGATGCCGCGCCGACCTTTGTATGACGCGGCGACGTACAAGTTCCCTTCCGCGTCGAAGGCGAGCCCGCCGGGTCGCCCCAAGCCTTTGAAGAACGGCGTCGCGCGCCCGCCCTCGTCAACCCTGATGATCGCCTCGCTGCTCGACACGGTCGGCGCGGAGACGTAGAGCGCGCCGTCCTCCCCGAACGCGAGGTGGTACGCCGCGACCGACGCTTCGAGCGACGCCCACTCGTGCGACTCGCCGATGCCGTTGACGCGGTGGATCGTGCCCGCGCGGTCGCCGACGTACATCTGCCCGCGGCGGTCGAAGGCGAGCCCGGTCGCGACGCCGAGGTTCTGCGCGAACTGGATCGCCTCGTCGAATTTGGTCACGCGATAGACGCTCCCGTCGTTGCGGCTCGAAACGTATAGCTGACCGTCGGCGTCGAACGCCAAGCCCGTCGGGTTCACGACCTCGCCCGTCACGCCGCGCAGTTCCCCGTCCGCGCCGACGCGGAAGAGCGAGACGGGCTCGCGGTGCCCGCGCGAGCCGGAGCGCGTCACGTAGAGCGCGCCGTCTTCCGGGTCGAACGCGGGGTTCGCCACCATGTGTAACTCGTCGGCGAGAAGTTTTCCGACGACGAGCCGCCCCGGCTGCGACTCCGCGCCGCCGCAGGCGAGCCGCACCTCGACCGTGCGCCCCTGCGCGTCTTCGGGAACGATTGCCAGCACGCGCCCGGGCGACGCGCCGACGAGCCGCGCGCGCTCGCCGCCGATGAGCACCTGGTAGCCGCCCGTCCGGCTCGTGTCGAAGCCCTCGCATTCGACGAGCACCTCGCCGCCCGGAATCGCCGCCGCCGGATTAACTCGCTTGATCTGCATCTTCTTCGCGCAACAGATTAGACCAACGAGAGGACGCAGACAACCGTCGCCGCCTTGACTCGTGCGCTGCTTGACCTCGCGAGGCGTGTGTTATAATCCGCGGCGTCGAATCGAATGAAGAAGAAACGACCACGCGAAGTGTTTTCGCAAGGCAACATCACGTCCCAACCTCTCCGAGCGCCCGACTCACAACGCTCGCTCCGCTCCCCCTCTAACTTGTCACGCGACGGACTGTCAGTCGTCTTCGCGATCTCGCCGACGACCCCTCGCCGCCTCGTCATCAACCGCCCGTCATCAAACTTCCGGAGGTCTTGAGGTATCAGCAACGTACACGGCAACACGCAGGGTCTCAAGCCCAACCAACTGCGCCGCATCGAGAAACTCTACTCGCGGCGCATTTCGCCGCAGAGGATCGTCACGCCCGAGTTCGCGCGACAGCTCACCGAACTCTCGCACGAGACCGGCAGGCAGATCGGCGTCCTCGTTGACCGCAAGGGCTACGTCGAGCACGTCACCGTCGGCGACGCGAAGCGCATCGAGCTTCCGAACTTCCGCCGCCAGCGCGTCGCCGCCGACCGCTTCGGCGGGCTTCGCTGCGTCCACACGCACCTGCGCGGCGAGGAGCTGACGCAGGACGACCTGAACGATCTCGCGCTTCTCCGGCTCGATCTCATGGCGGCGGTCGAAGTGGACGCGCGCACGGGTCTGCCCGGCGTCGTCCGCGCCGCGCACCTGCTCCCGACGACCGCCGCCGGGATCGAAGACGAGGACGGCGACGGGCAGTCGTTCGCCTTCATCGAGCCCGAAGTGCCTTCGCAGCTCGACGTAGATTTTCTCGAACTGATCAACTCGCTCGAAGAGGAGATGGCGCGCAACCGCCGCGCCGGTCGCCGCGCCGACGTGCGCGAGCGCGCGATCCTCGTCGGCGTCACGACCGGCTCGGTCGCCGAGGCGGAAGAGTCTATGGCGGAGCTGCGCGAACTCGCCGCGTCCGCCAACGTCGTCGTCCTCGATCAGATCATCCAGCGCAGGCAGGCGATTGATCCGCGCACCGTCTTGGGTCGCGGCAAGCTCGACGAGCTGCTCGTGCGCGCCCTCCGCCTCGGCGTCGATCTGATCATCTTTGACCGCGAGCTTAGTCCAGCGCAGGTGCGCTCCGTCTCCGAGGCGACCGATCTCAAGG
>JAIVGV010000048.1 GCA_020201365.1 Acidobacteriota bacterium | reverse complement strand
CGTGGCGGGCGGGGCGGCGACCGTCTGCGCGCGGTAGGGGAGTCCGGTTGCGGGATCGGCGTAGGTGAAGAAGTAGTCGTTGACGGCGAGCAGCGCCGCGCGCACCTGACCGACGGTGGCGACGTGCGCGCGCAGCTCCACGCCCTCGCGCCCGAAGTAAGAGCCGCGCCCCGCGACGTAGAGTTCGACGTTCGCGGCGTCGGGGAAGTTCGAGAAGGAGACCGTGTAAGTGAGTTTTTCGCCGACCGCGTAGCGCGGCGTGACGGCGACGGTTGCGGCAGACGCCGACGCGGCGTCTTTCTTCTTTTGCGCCTGAAAGGGGGCGGCGAGCGCGGACGCGAGCGCGAGGAGCGCGAGCGTGTTCGTCAAGTTTCGTCGGCGCAAAAGTCGCTTCACCCTTTCGCTTCGTTCGTCTCGAAGTTGCGGCGCACGCGCGCCTCCAGTGTACACGCGCCGCGCGCGCGAGCCGTTCCTGAAATACTTCGGGAGAAAACTTCGGCGACAGATTACAACAAGCCGCGACGCGCGCGCCACACCGAGGGAAGGCAGGCGCGTTCAACCCGCGGCTGCCGCGTCGGCGCGCGTCATCTCCTCGCAGACCTCGCGCGCCGCCTCAGCCGGGTCGGGCGCTTGGAGGATGGCGCGCCCCATGACGACGTAGTCCGCGCCCGCGCGCGCCGCCTCGGCGGGCGACATGACGCGCTTCTGATCGTCGCCCGCGACGGCGCGCTGGCGCACGCCCGGCGTGACGACGAGGAAACCCTCGCGGTTGACGACCGAGCGCACCTGCTTGATCTCGTGCGCGGAGGCGACGACGCCGTCGAGCCCGCAGGTCGAGGCGAGGCGCGCGAGCAGCGTCGCCTGCGCTTCGGGCGTGAAGGTGACGCCGATGTCGCCGAGCGTCGCGTTGTCAAAGCTCGTCAGCACGGTGACGGCGATGACGCCCGGTCTCATCCGTCCTTCGCGCTCGGCGGTCTCGGTGGCGGCCTCCGCCGCGCGCCGCATCATCTCGCGACCGCCGAAGGCGTGGACGTTGAAGATCGAAACTCCGAGCCGCACGGCTTCGCGCGCGGCGGCGGCGACCGTGTTCGGGATGTCGTGGAACTTGAGATCGAGGAAGACGCGCCCGCCGCCGTCGACGATCTCGCGCACGATCGCCGGACCCGCCGCCGTGAAGAGCTGCGAGCCGACCTTGAACATCCCGGCGTGCTCGCGCACGCGCGCGACCAACTCGCGCGCCTCCGCCGCCGTCTCCACGTCGAGCGCGACGATCAGTTTATTGCTCATGGCTGTTGCACTCGTTAACCGGCTAACTCTTCCGCGCGCCACCCGACCGCCTCGTCGAACGACTTGAAGCCTTCGCGGTCGAGGATGCGGCGCAAGCCGTCGTTGAGGTCGCGCGCGACGGTCGGTCCCTGATAAATGAAGCCCGTGTAGAGTTGCACGAGGCTCGCCCCGGCGCAAATCTTCTCCCAAGCGTCCTCGGCTGCGAAGACGCCGCCGCAACCGACGATTGTAAGCGAACCGCGCGCGAGTCGGTAAAGATTCGCGATCATTTTCGTTGCGCGTTCGCGCAAGGGCGCTCCGCTCAAGCCGCCCTCGCCGCACGCCGCGACCTCAGCCGCGCCCGTCCGCAAGCCCTCACGGCTCGTCGTCGTGTTCGTCGCGATCACGCCGTCCGCGCCCGCGCGCCGCGCCACGTCAACGATCAACTCCAACCCGCCCTCGCCGAGATCGGGCGCGACTTTGACGAGCAGCGGCACGACGCGACCGTGGTCGCTCTCCGCAAGCTCGCGGTTGCGCCGTTGGAGCGCGACGAGCAGCGAAGACAGCGCGTCGGCGCGCTGCAGCTCGCGCAAGCCGGGCGTGTTCGGGGAGCTGACGTTGATCGCGACGTAGTCGGCGTGCGCGCGCACCAGATCGAAGCTCGCGAGGTAGTCGGGCGCGGCGTCGCTCAGGTCAACCGCGCGGCTCTTGCCGATGTTGACGCCGAGCACGCAGCCGGGGCGAGGCGCGCGCGCGAGTCTCTCGGCGAGGGACGCCGCGCCGTCGTTGTTGAAGCCCTGCCGGTTGATGAGCGCGCGGTCTTCGGGCAGCCGGAACAGGCGCGGGCGCGGGTTGCCCGGCTGCGGGACGTGTGTGACCGATCCGACCTCGACGCAGCCGAAGCCGAGCGCGCACAGCTCGCGCGCCACGACGCCGTTCTTGTCGAAACCTGCGGCGACGCCGATCGGGTTCCTGAACGTCAGCCCGAAACGCCGTAGCTCGCCGAACGGCTCGCGCATGAGCCGTCTCGCCGCAAAGTCGCGCGCGGCTCGCGTGCCGAGCGCGAGCGAGAGCGTGCGCAGCGCGAGCTCGTGCGCCGCCTCCGGTCGGAGCCGGAACAGTGCGGGGCGCAGGAGCGAGTCGTAGATCATGCGGCGAGCCGGTCGGCGAGAAAGCCGGAGCGAAGCGGGAGTTTAGCTTTTGGCGCAGCGGTTGTCACCAAACTTTCCAAACGCGCGCCGGAAAATCTTGTCACCCAAGACGCGCTCTGTTAGTATCCGCCGACGATGGAGTTCGTGGAGAAGGTTCGCATCATGGACGGGGCGCGCATCAACCGCGCGCTGGCGCGGCTCGCCTCCGAGATCGTCGAGGAGAACTTGGGCGCGAGCGACCTCTACCTCGTCGGCGTGCAGCGCCGCGGCGTCCCGCTGGCGCACCGGCTCGCGGACAAGATCGCAGACCTCGAAGGCACGCGCCCGCCCGTCGGCGTCGTGGACATCACGCTCTACCGCGACGACCTCTCGACCGTCGGCGCGAACCCGATTGTTAACCGCACGGACTTGCCCGGCGGCGTGGACAACCGCAACATCGTCTTGATCGACGACGTGCTCTACACCGGGCGCACGATCCGCGCCGCGCTCGATCAACTGATAGACTTCGGGCGACCGCGCCGCGTGCAGCTCGCCGTGCTCGTGGATCGCGGGCGCGAACACCGCGAGCTGCCGATCCAGGCGGACTACGTCGGGAAGTTCGCGCCGACGAAGCGGAGCGAGATCGTGAAGGTGATGCTCAACGAGTTCGACGGCGAGGAAGGGGTCGCGATTGTGGAGCGACCCGCCGCCGCGAGTGGGGAGGGAGGGCGACCTTAACGGGTCGCCTTTTTCGTATCCGGGCGACGAGTTTACTGCCGAATGAGTTTTCGACGACTGACCGGCCCGAATGAGACTGAGGGAGGAGAAGTGAAGACGGACGCGGGGCGCAGGAATCTGCTCGGCATCGGCGAACTCTCAGCCGAAGAGATCACGCACGTGCTCGACACCGCCGAGACGTTCCGCGAAATCTCGCGGCGCGAGATCAAGAAAGTCCCGACGCTTCGCGGCCGCACCGTCATCAACCTCTTCTTCGAGCCCTCGACGCGCACGCGCACCTCGTTCGAGATCGCCGCCAAGCGACTCTCCGCCGACACCGTCAACATCAGCTCCTCGACTTCGAGCGTCACGAAAGGCGAGACCCTGCTCGACACCGCGCGCAACCTCGAAGCGATGTCGCCCGACTTCATCATCATCCGCCACCCTTCAGCCGGAGCGCCGCACGCGCTCGCGCGCGTCTGCGGCGCAGCCGTCATCAACGCCGGAGACGGCGCGCACGAGCACCCGACGCAGGCTCTCTTAGACGCGCTCACGATCCGCGAACGCAAGGGCGGGATCGAAGGGCTCGAAGTCGCCATCCTCGGCGACATCCTGCACTCGCGCGTCGCGCGCTCGAACACGCACCTCTTGACCAAGCTCGGCGCGCGCGTCCGCCTCGCCGGACCCGGCACGCTCGCGCCGCCGGAGTTCGCTTCTCTCGTTGAGAGCGGCGGCGTGCGGATCTCGAACCGCGTCGAGGAGGCGATTGAGGGCGCGGACGTCGTTGTGGTCTTGCGCATCCAGCGCGAGCGGCAGACGGCGGCGTTCTTCCCGTCGCTCCGGGAATACGCTGTTCACTACGGTCTCAACAGAAAGAGACTCGACGCGGCGAAGCCCGACGCCATCGTGATGCACCCGGGTCCGATGAACCGCGGCATCGAGATCGCTTCGGACGTGGCCGACGGCACGCGCTCGCTCATCCTCGATCAGGTCGCCAACGGGCTCGCCGTGCGCATGGCTGTCCTCTACCTGCTCAACGCGGGCTCGCTCCTCGGACAGCGTGAGGACGAGGCGACGAGACAGGAGGGCGCGCGCACGCCGTCACCCGGCGCCGACTCACAGCCGCAAGCAGACGCGCGCGAGCTTGAGACTCCGCGCATGGCTGCGACGAAGCGCGCGGACGACGCGACGGCGCAGACGCGCCTGCCGCTCGGCGTCGAGCCCGAACCGGCGCGCGCCGGGGGCTCGGCGGTCGAAGTCGCCGCCTCGCCGCGAAAGTTTCGTCCGCGCCGCCCGAAGACGATCCGCGCGACCGCCGGGCAAGGCGATGCTTCGTCATCAAACGACAACGGACGACCGACCGCCGCCGACGGACAGCACCCGGCTGAAAACTGAAAACCGAAAACTGAAAACCGTCCCATGCGCCTGCTCATCGCCAACGGCTACTTGATTGATCCGACGCAGGGCGTCAACGGCGGAGGCGATCTGCTCGTCGAGGACGGTCGCGTCGCGTCGCTTCTACCGCGCGGCTCGGCAGTCCCCGAAGGCGCGCAGGTTCTCGACGCGACGGGGCTCGTCGTCGCGCCCGGCTTCATAGACCTCCACGCGCACCTGCGCGAGCCGGGGCAAGAGTACAAGGAGACTGTCGAGTCGGGCGCGCGCGCGGCGGCGGCGGGCGGGTGGACGGGCGTGTGCGCGATGCCGAACACCGATCCGGTGAACGACAACCCGGCGGTGACGCGCTTCGTCATCGAGCAGGCGGAAGCCGCGGGGCACGCGAACGTCTTCCCCGTCGGCGCGATCACGAAGCACTCCGAGGGCAGGGAACTCGCCGAGATGGGCGAGATGAAGCGCGCCGGGATCGTCGCCGTCTCGGACGACGGGCGCTCCGTCCCTTCCGCCGGGATGATGCGCCGCGCGTTGGAGTACGCGCGCGGCTTCGATCTCACGGTCGTGGATCACTGCGAGGATCGCGCGCTCGCCGCCGGCGGCGTGATGCACGAAGGCGCTTGGTCTTTGCGACTCGGTTTGCGCGGGAGCCCCGCGCTCGCGGAAGAACTCGACGCCATGCGCGACTGCGCGCTCGCGGAACTGACTGGCGCGCGCCTGCATCTGGCGCACGTCTCGACGCGCGGCGCGCTCGAAGCCGTCAGGCGCGCGAAGGGGCGCGGCGTCGCCGTCACCTGCGAGGTCGCGCCGCACCACTTCACGCTGACGGACGCGGCGGTGCGCGGCTACGACACGAACACGAAGATGTGCCCACCCTTGCGAAGCCCCGACCACCTCGAAGCGATCCTCGAAGGCTTGCGCGACGGAACCGTTGACGCCATCGCGACGGATCACGCGCCGCACCACGCCGACGAGAAGGCGCTCGAATACGACCACGCGCCGAACGGCATCACGGGTCTCGAAACCGCCGTCGGTCTCGCGCTCGATAAACTCGTGCGCGAAGGCGTCGTCAGTCTCGAACGACTCGTCGAACTCTGCTCCGTCAACCCCGCCAAGATTTTCAAGCTCGCCGACCGCGGCACGCTCCGCCCCGGCGCATGGGGCGACGTGACCATCCTCGATCCCGACTTGGAATGGACGTTCGACGCCTCGCGCTCGCAGTCGAAGAGCCGCAACACGCCGTTTGACGGCTGGACGCTGCGCGGCGCGGCGGTCGCGACCGTCGTCGCCGGTCGCATCGTTTATCGTCGTGAGGGAGAGCGCTCGGCGCTCAGCCGCGAGCGTTCAGCCGTCGAATCACTCAAAGGCTAAGAGCCAACAGCTAAACGCTAAGAGCAAAAAAAGAGAGACCCGCTCGCGCTCTCCCCTTCGCGGCGGGTCTCTCTTCGTTGCGGTCGCCTTCTTACGCAATGGCAGGGGCGACCGAACCCTTGAAATATTATTCCGTTAAAGAATTCTGTCGGGGGCTCTCGCCCGCGCTCTCCCCTTCACGCGCGAGAGCCCCCGCCGCACCGACAACCGCTAAGGTTGCCGATCTCTTCAAAACTACCTCCCGCGGTACTCCGGCAGCCTCACCGACTGGTTCAGCGAGATGCCGAACTCCGTGCCGGATTTGACGTCAGCCTCCTGCTCCTTCTCGTAAACGCGCGCGCCCGTGCCGAGCCCGCCGCCGAGGATGGCGCCGATTGCCGCGCCTCGTCCGCCGCCCGCAATCGCCCCGATGATCGCGCCCGTCGCCGCGCCGCCGCCGATGAACACCGCGTCGCGCTTCTGGTTCGAGCGACCCTTGACGGTGCTCTCGTTGTCAGACCTGACCTGATCGGTCTGCAAGGTCGTCAGCGATCCGTTGATCAGGTGGCGCGCGCCGTTCGGCGTCTGTAGGGACGTGAACCGAACCGAGATGTTGCCCGGCGTGCGGCGACCCGCGCGGTTGACGGTCGTCACGCGACCCCAAACTTTACTGCCGACGGGGACGACTTCGACGCCCTCCGCGTAAACCGGCTCTGTGACCGTCGTCGAGAATGTGTCGCCGACGCGCGCGGTGCGCGAGGTCAGCTCGTTGTCCAGGCGGACGCGCATCGTCGTGTCCGTTCCGAGCGTGAAATATCTGAGCGCGGGCGTTGTCTCGACCGTCGTCGTGCGCGTCGTCCGCGTCGTGCGGCGGATGACCGGACGCCTGCGCCGCTGCGCCGTCGCCGGGATGACCGTCGCGATCACGAGTGCGAAAGTTGCGATGAAACTGAAGGCGCGTCGCGCCGTGTTCGTCCTCATCCTTCAAGCCTCCTTCACGGGGCGGCTCGCGTCTGTGTTCGCCACCGAACGAAACGTTTGCCGCGTTCTTTGTTAGAGCAACGAGTGTGCCACGTCAGCGTCACGCCCACGCCGGAAAAAACTTCAACTATCACACGCATTTCTGCGGTGCGGCGAGGCTGCGCGTTTAACAAAAGCGCGCTCCATGCGCCGAAGCGTGCGCCCGCGCCGCACGATATCGTATAAGGCGGACTGTGACAAACCGACGCGGCGATTTGAAGCGACGGCGTGCACGTTGAAGCGTCGTCGCACGCGGCTCGCGGCGGCTTGACTTCGCGCGCGGCTTCACATAAACCATGCGCGCCAAGTCTCAAGTTAAAACTTCCTTCGCAGAAAAACTGAAGACGCGAACGGAGCCATTCGCAAAGGAGAATTTTATGAGCGCAACCGCACCGACCGCAGACACGCCGCGCGGCATCCCGCGCATCAACGAGCCCGCTCCCGACTTCGAGGCGAAGACCACGAACGGGATGCTGAAGCTCTCCGATCTCAAGGGCAAGTGGGTCGTACTCTTCTCGCACCCGGCGGACTTCACGCCCGTCTGCTCGACCGAGTTCGTCGAGTTCGCGCGCCGCGCAGACGAGTTCAAGCAGCGCGACGTGCAGCTCGTCGGTCTCTCCGTTGACTCCGTCCAGGCGCACATCGCCTGGATCAGAGACCTGCAAAAACACTTCGACGTGAACGTTGATTTCCCCGTCATCGCAGACCTCGACATGAAGGTGGCGCAGAAGTACGGTCTCATCCACCCTTCGGCGTCGGAGACCGCGACCGTGCGCGCCGTCTTCGTCATAGACGACAAGGGAGTGATCCGCGCGCTCATCTACTACCCGATGAGCCTGGGGCGCAACATTGACGAGGTCTTGCGCGTCGTTGACGGGTTGCAGACGGCGGACCAGAACGCCTGCGCCACGCCCGCCAACTGGAAGCCCGGCGACAAGGTGATCGTCCCGCCGCCCCAGACTTTGAAGGACGCCGAAGAGCGCACGAAGCGCGAAGACTACGAAGTGACCGACTGGTACTTCTCCAAACGCGATCTCTCGAAACAGTCTTAAACGAGCGCGGCAACACGATGGGAGGGAAAGATGGAAGAGATCACAGCCACCGAACTTAAACAGCGGCTCGACCGCGGCGACGATCTGCAGATCATAGACGTGCGCGAGCCGAACGAGTACGAGACCGCGCGCCTCGAAGGCACGAAGCTGATCCCGCTCGCGCAGGTCGTCAACCGCATGAATGAAATCGACCCGGGGAGCGAGACGGTCGTCCACTGCAAGGGCGGCGTCCGCAGCGCGAAGGCTATCGAGGCTCTGCAACGCGCGGGCTTCGCGGGTCGTCTCGTCAACCTCAAAGGCGGCATCACCGCTTGGTCGAACGAGGTTGATCCGAGCGTGCCGAAATACTGACCGACGAGCGGGACGTAAAGACTGCGGGGCTCGCAGAGTGCAATTCACTCTGCGAGCCCCTCGCTCTTTGTAGCCTGTTGTTCTCGGTTTAGCGGTTCGGCGAAGAGCCGCCCGCCGTCTGCCCCTGCACCTGCGTGCCGCCCTGCTGTTGACCGAGGTGACGCGCGAGCAGGCGCTTCGCCTCGTCGGCGCGGCGCGCGTTCTCCTGCTTCAAGTTCTGGAAGAACTTGATCGTCTCCTGATCGCCGGAAGCTTCGGCGTCGGAGATGTACTGCTGCTCCGTCTCCGCGCCTTGCAGCGCGTGGTAGATCGTGCTGATGAGGGCGTAGGCGATGTCGGGCGTCCCCGTGTTGCCCTTGCCCTGCTGGTTCTGATTCGCAGACATACTCTTGCCCCTTTCGTGGAAAGACGATCTTCAACTTGGGGGTGAAAACTGCGGAGGGGAACTTGCGGAAGATTGTAGAAACGACGCGCGACGAAGGCAAGTCTATCCGTGTAGCCCGGCGCCGGAATTGAGGGCTGCCCGCCCGCAAGCAACAACCTCAAAGAAATTACACAATGTTGATGAGAGTCACGCTGGCGGACAGTCCGCTCCAATGACTAGTTCGGCGGCGCTTCACGTTGAGAAGCAGTATGCCGGCGGGCGATTGGCTGCGCCACTTGGTAAGACGATTCGGCATCGCTCTAGCTGCCTTACGGCAACAGCGTCTCGTGATCGGCGACCATTTGCCATTTGCCACCACGACGAATATAGACCACGGTGATACAGGTCTTGGAAGTGAATGCTTCGCCGTTCGCGTGTTTCCCTGAGTCAATAACGCGCGCGGTATAAACGGCGGCGTCGCCATAGACGCGCACCACCGGGTCTTCAATCTTCGTATCACCCTCTTCACTTCGCTCTGCTGCGCGCAACAGGTCGGCCTTTTTGCGCCGCACGCCTTTGAATGACCAAGATTGGAAATCATCCGCCACGATGGAACTGATCGTGGCGATATCGTTCTTCAACCATGCTTGGGTCAGAACGTCTTCGAGCCGAAGAATCTGAGTATTGACTACAGGAATCATAAACAGCGCGACAGCCAACGCCGCGATTGTTTGCTTCATAACGCTACTCCTTTTGCCCTATAAGTTCTTCGGTGTAACTTCACTCATCGAAGCCGCCGAACACCCGGCATCAGCGGCGCGCGCCCATTCAACCGAGCATAAAGGCAACGCTATGGCGCGAGTCGAGTCGAATGAGTTGTTGGGCGCGCCGCGCAACTTCGCAGGAGGTGCCGGGTTATCACTCTGGCCGCTTTTAAGTGTGTGAATCACCGCGCGGGCCAGAAAGTTAGCAAATAACTTCGCTAGCAAGCGGTCACCTTCAGGGCTCAGATGAATATAGTCAAGATCGAAATATTGAGCGTCCCGCGGGAATTGAGGCGCCACATCAGCATAAGGAACATTAAATTCGCGCGCCGCCGCCGCGGACTGTTGGTTAAAAATCGCATAGACTCTGGCAACTTCGCCCGGCGTCAACGGGTATAGTCTCCTGTAAACTTCCCTGTAGATAAGCGGCTGGTCGGTTACTGAAACTGTCAACCCCTCGTGAGCTAGAGTGACAAAGGATGTTAGAACTATCGCGCTCCCGCGAGACGAAGCCTCGCGGGTGATCTCGCTCAGGACTTCTCGGTAGTGCTTTGCAGACGCTTCAATGAAAGAATTATCTAAGTCATGCGGCATCGGAGGCGGCATTCGGTCATTCAAACCGAACGACTCCGTTATCAGGTCGAAGAGCGCGCTGCGGCGGTACAGGGAGCCGTACCAATCAGGATATTGACGCAGCCAACAATCGCCAAAACAAGGCGCGGACAAACCTTCGATGAACTCCGGCCAGTTGATATTGTTAGCGGCTTCGTAGAAAAGAATAATGTCTGGCTCAAGCGGTAGCACACGCTGGCGTAAGATTTCGAGTAGATCGTCTATGTCCTGCCCGTGATGACCGGCGTTAATCACTTCTATCTCGCGCCCCGGAAACAGTTGACTCAGTTCTTGCTGGAGGAAGTAAGGATAAGTTTCTTCGTCCCCCTGCATCCCCTCGGTAGTGCTGGCCCCCAGGCAGGCGACGCGCAACACACCCGGTCTTTTTTCTGATCGGAAACTCCGGCCCTCGAAATCCCCAAGAGTTCGATGACCAATAGACCCGCTCGCCGGTCTTAGCGGCTTCCAACTTGTTACCGTGCAACGTCATCCGCAAGGAAGGTTTGAAGAGGTATCGGGGAGTTGGTTTGTCAGCGTCAAAAAGCTCTACGGGGATAGGCCATTCACGAAAACTTCTCAGCCGCTGCTCGTAGAAGCGCCTGTTCCAGACTTTCAAATTATCACGCGCCGAGTAGGGAATTTTTCGCAGGGGCCAACTCCATCGCTCGTAACCACCGGCGTGGCGCGCAAATAACTCCGCCGCTATCAAGCCCGAACATAAGACGACCACCCAGATGAGGCTGATAACTACCACGCGGGTACGCCGCGTTAGTATGAGTTTTGAAGCTTCCTGTTTAGAGGCAGGCATCCCCGACATCACACACACCTCAACTTAAGCAGTGCCGCGCAACCGAAAGCGCCCAACGCCAGGCATCACCCGCCCGCCGGCACCTCTGATTGAACATGACAGGCAGCGTGTCGCGTGTCGGGTGCATGCCGTTGCCGGGCGACAGGGGAGGGTTCGCTTACCTGACGGCGGACGCCGTGCCGGGTGATTCATTCCCGAATCTCGATGTAGCCGAACAGCGCCAAGGCCCCCATCGCAATGCAAATCAACCCGAAAACAATGGCGCCGATCCGGTAGCCTGCCCCCTCCGCCCGCCACACGCGGGAGGAACAGCCCGAGATGAAACTCAGCGAGCCTACCGTTAGACACACGACAATGGCCGCCACATCATTCATCCGCGCATCATGGGGTCAATGCCCCGCTCTATCACTCAAGCCGTCGCCTGACGCCCGGCATCAG
>JAIVGV010000047.1 GCA_020201365.1 Acidobacteriota bacterium | reverse complement strand
CCACCACGAACGCATCAGTCCCTCCGCTTAAAGTGTTGGATATGATGGTGCGGGGGAAGTTCGACGACGACGTACTCCCGGCGACGTAAACGTCGGTGAAATTGGCATTGCTCGAGTTCACCGCGATGCCGGCGCCAAAATCCGGGTTGCTGCCGCCCAAGTAAGTCGAGTAGCGGAAGGCCGAGCCATCTGCGCTCAACTTCGTGACGAACGCATCGAAGACACCGCCGCCAAAATGAGGCTGAAAAGCATTGACTACCGGGAAGTCGGTCGAACGAGTAACCCCCGTGACGTAAGTGTTGCCAGCCGAGTCCAACGCGATGCCGTTGCCGTCATCTTCACCGCTCCCGCCGAGATAGGTCGAGTAGAGCAGCGCCGAACCGCTCGCGTTCAACTTCATGACGAACGCGTCGTCGGTTCCGCCGCCGTAAGTCTTCTGCGCGGCGTTCGCCGATGTCGGGAATTCGCCGGTTTGTGAATTGGTAAGTCCGGTGATGTAGGCGTTGCCTGCCGGGTCAAGCGCGAGGCCGGTGGCCGCGTCGTCGTGGCCCCCGCCCAGATAGGTGGAATAGACCAGCGCCGAGCCGCCGGCGTTGAGCTTCGTGACGAATACATCTTGGAAAACATTATTGCCGGACGAGTTGGTGACCGGAAAGTTGAACGACGAGGTAGTGCCTGCCACGTAAGCGTCGCCAGCCGAGTCAACCGCGATGGCGTTGCCTACATCGTCGCGGCTGCCGCCGAGGTATGTAGAGTAAGCCAGCACCGGGTCAATGATGAGTTTCTTGCTCGCGTCATACGCGCCAAGTGAGAAGCCAACCGCGCCGCCGCCCTTGAGCACGTAGCCGCTCTCGACCTCCTGCCGCACGCCGTCCGACTCCTGATAGACCACTGGCTTCTGTTGCCGCACTTCGCCCGCAGCCGTCTTAATAAGTAGGTCGCCGTTCGCGCCCAACTGCAAATCATCCGCACCCTCAAACTTCAAAGCCACTTGAGAGGCGTCCGCGCCCGGCTCGACGACGAAGTCGTACTCCAACCGCCCGCCGTCGCCGTAATAGACCAGACCGACGCCGGGATAGACGCCCGCGTACTCGACTCTCCCGTAGGTCGGGATGTTCGTGTGCCACTTCTCGGGGTCGGAGCCGACGAAGTAGTTGACTATCCCCTCCTGCTTCTCAAGCCCCTTGACCGCTGCTTGCGCGTTCGCGCCCGCAATCTGCATACGCAACACGGCAGTCTGCTGAGGCGCGGCTGCTGCCGCACGTGCGCGCGGGTCGAGCGTCTTGCTCGCGGTCGCCGCGCCCGCGCCCGTATTCGGCACGGCGAGGGCGAAGACGGCTTCGGTCGGCGTGAGGAAGACGGTCGCGCCGCCAGCGCGCGTCAGGAAGTTGACCCGCGGATCGGTCTGCCCCTCGTTAGCCTCAAAGGTCAACGACACCTTGCCGTAAGCCTCGCGCGCTTGTGCTTGCGCGGCGGCTGTATCTTGCGCCCGCGCCGGGGCGGCGGCGTGTTCAACCGCCGTCGAGTTCGCAGCCCTGCCGTCGCGCGCCGAGGCGTTCGTGAACGGCATCGGCAGGACGAGCGAGTTCAACAGGCTCAAGAACGCGAGCGCGAAAATCGCACGGCGCAGTGCCGTGTGGCTGGCGGCGTTGGTTTTTGTTCTTCTCATCGCAGGTCTCCCGTAAATCTTGACACCGACGCCGGCACGCGCGCGTAAATCCTCGAGGCGCGCCTTTCGGTCTCCTGAAATAATCGCGATACCACTAGCTCTGTTATCTAGTGGCAAAGGCGCGGCGAACGTATCGCAAAAAATTTTCCGCGCGGCGGAGGCGGTGTTTGGGGCAGTCGCCGCCCCCCGTCCGGTTAGGACGGGCGGGGACGCGGGCGGCATGTTTGAACCGGAGGGAGGGTGAGTCGGCGGATGTCGGTCGTTAGCCCGGGCGCTGAGGTGAGAGTCGAGGTGAGAGTCTCGGTATCACTTTTTTTCTACGTGAAAGATGGATTGGCTCACGTCTTCGAGTTCGCCGCCTGCGGTGAAGCCTTTGAGTGTGAGGATGTAATCTCCTGCGCTGACCTTTGAAGCCGGCAGCGCGACGACGAAGCTCGCGCCTGTTCTGGTGTTGATGGGTTTGACGCGCGGGCGGTTGAAAACCTCACGGCCGCCGACCGCCTGCAAGACGAGTTGGTAGCTTTGATAATCGTTCCCGCTCAGATTTAGTTGGAGCCGAACCTGCCGCGCTCCCTGAGGGATGACGAGCCTCGCGGGCGCGCCCGTGTCAACTCCTCTGATGCCGCTTGCCGTCAGTACCAACGAAGCGACGACCGGCGCGGGCTGTGCGGTCGGAGACGGCGGGGGCTGAGGCTGAGGTGCGGTGCCGGCGCGCTCGCCGAGTTCAGCCGTCAACTCCTGATTTCTCTTCTGCTCGTCGGCGAGTTGTTGTTGCGCTTCACGCTCGCGCTGCTGCTGCGCCGCCTGCGCGTCACGAGTCCGAGCCAGGTCTTGCCGGAGGCGCCTGCTCTGGATGAACAACCAGACGGAGACCGTGGAGAGCAGCAAGAGCGCCAGCGCCATGGAGACAGCTAACGCCCTCCGCCCGCCTGTGATTGACGAAAAGAATCGCTGCCGCCACGACGGGGCTCTCAAGTTCGTTTGTCCGACGGCTCGCGATGCGGCAGCCTCGTCGAGCTTAGCCGCCAACGCCGCGCCGAATCTCAAGCGCGCGCGCCGGTTGGGGTTGACCAGGTAGGCGCGCTCGAAGCGCGCGCGCATTCGCGGAGTGAGGCGGTCGCGGGCGTAGCCGTCAACCAGCTCGGTTTCGAGTTGAACCAACTGATTGAAGGCTTGTGCGTCCGTGAAGTAACGCTCTTCCAGCCGGGACTGCTCCGCTTCGGAGAGTTCTCCGAGCAGGTAGCGTGTCATCGTCTCGTCAGTTTCCGGCATCGTTTAGTTTCGGACGCTTCAAACCGTCGGCACTCGCGGACGGTCGAGCGCCCTCATTAACCAGTGGCAAATCCTCGCATTCATATCGCCGTTTTCTCGTCGAAGCAGCGCGTCACGCACTGCTCGAGCTTGTCGCGCAGTCGCTGCGCACGGTTGGCGAGCGCCTCGCGCCGCAGCCCGAGAGACTTAGCCAGCGCCTTGCGGCGTCCGAGCCGGTCGCGTTTCTCGTCCTGGTAGTATTCGGTGATCAACAGCCGGCTCTCAGCCGGAAGCCGCTGCAAGCACTCCTCCAGACAGTCCAGCAGGAGTTCCCGCTCGCGCGCCGCATCAGTAGTATCAGCGCCGGCCGCGTCGTGCTGCTCCGCTTCCAGCGGTTCGCGCCGGCTGTCATGTCCCTTCCACGCTTCCAGGCAGACGAGTCGCGCCACTTCGTAGCAGTACGCGCCGATGTTTTTGATCTCGATCCCTTCGCCCAGTTTTCGTGCGACCCGGTTAAGCGTCTCGTCCGCGTGGTCGTCGGGGAAGGGCGCGCCGCGCCACTCGAAGAACCTGATGAGCGTGCGTCGCAGGTCTTCGTATTTTTCACCGGCGCGCTCCCGATCCGCGTCGAGGCTAGCCAGGAGCTTGGCAAATGATTCCGCCGTGAGCGCCGACGCCATTCAACGTCTGCCCTCCAGGTTGCCCCACTCGCCCGTCTGGATGAAACCGGCCCAGTAGTACGGGTGGCGGTGCGCCTTGTCGCCGAGCATGTGCAGTTGCACCCGACGCAGGGCTTCGCCTCTTCCGGCTCCCCGCATGAGCGCTTGATAGTAGCCCACGATCAGATCGCGCGTGCTGCGATCCGAGACCGCCCAGAGACTCATCACCTGACTCTCCGCGCCCGCGAGCACTAAAGCACGCCGCAGTCCATAAACCCCTTCGCCATTCTTCACCTCGCCGAAGCCGGTATCGCACGCCGACAGCACGACCAGTTTCGTGCCCCAGAGATCGAGTCCCGACGCCTCGAGCGCGGTCAGGATGCCATCACTGTTCCCGTTGCCGCTCTGATTGGCACCGGCGAGCGCCAGACCGGAACGCAGCAAGGGATTCTCGACGTGGGCATCCAGTTTGCCGAGCCGGCTGACAGGTTTAGTCTGCGCGGCGGGGCGCTTCTCTGCCGTCGCCGGCGACGCGGCTTGCAGGAAGAAGCCGTGCGTGGCGATGTGTAGGATGACGGGTCCGCTCAGTTTTTCCATCGCCGCTTTTGTGGCCTGCTCTCTGGTAAGGAAGCTCGCCTGCGGCAGGAGGTCTTTGAGAGCGCGCACTTCATCGGTCACGCCGGGCAGGGGCCCGAAGAAGATTTGCGAGTAGTCAACCTGCGGGCGGGCGCCTTCGCCAGAACTACTTTTCGTCCCTGCCCTGTCGCTTGCGGCGATGAGAGCCGGCGCGCCGAACGCCGGATCGGCGACGACGACCGGAGGGCTTTTGCTCTCGCGCCGCACTTGCAGGCGCAGCAAGTCGCGCCCGCTCGTCAGGTAGGTGAACGAGTAGCGCTCAACTAGATAACGCCCCTCTTCGTCAACGAGCGCGGCGAACGGCAGCAGGTTCAGCTCGCCGTCGGGCGAGACGAGCAGTTGCCGCGTCTCGCCCAACAGGGCGCGCACGGGCTGAAAGACTTTCTCGTCAACGGCGCGCGCCAGTTGTTGCACGTCTCCGCGCCGCGGATCGCTCAGAGCCGCGCGCAGGGCTTCGACGCGCGCGTCAACCTCTCTAGCCGAGCCGAGTTCCCGCCAACCGACCTCGCCCTGCGGACGGATGACGTAGGCGACGTAGCGCGGCTCGCCGAAGGCTTCGCTGGCAGGATTGATCTTCGGATCGAACGGGCGATAGGCGGCGAACTCGACGAGCGCAGCACCGGGCGGGATGGCGGACTCGACGGCCGTGAGCGTGACCGGCTGCGACTGCGCGCGGAACTCCGCGCTGCGCCGGCTGATCTCGGCTTCGAGCTGCTCCTTCTGCTCTGTGAGCGACGCGAGTTGCCGTTGATACTCGGCTGGCGGCGTGTTGCCCCGCCCGGCAAGCGCGAGCTTGGCTAGTTGCGCGGTCGTCGTGTTCAACTGATCGAGCAGCGCCCGGTCTTCCCCGTTCAGACGCTGGCGCAAAGCGGCGAGACTGCCGGACATCGCGTCGAGCACGCGCCCCTTGCGCTGCAAGATGTCCTGCGCGGCCAGGTCGCGCGCAGCGCTGTCGTTCGGCGCGTGGTTGACGTGCAGGGAGATCGTGCGCTCGGTGCGCTCGGAGAGCGAGTCGAAGAAGGCGAGTTTCTGCCGCTCCGAGCCGATGGCGAGGTTGAGCGCGAGGTTCTTTTCAACAGCCTCGTCCGTGAGCGCCTGAAACTTGACGGCGGAGGCTGTCTCGCCCATCGCGGCGTAGGTGCTGGCGATGTTGCCGAGCGAGACGAGCGTGTTCCCGTGATAGGGACCTAAAGACTTCTCAAAGATCGCGTGCACGCGCTGGTGCAACTCCAGCGCGTGAGCGTAATCGCCCTGCACCTTGTAGATGTTGGCGATGTTGTTGAGGATGGCGGCGACCTGCGGGTGCTCCGGCCCGACCGCCTTCTCAAGGTTCTTTTCCGCGCGCCAGTATAGTTCCAGCGCGCGCGGATAGTCTTTCTTCTGTTGCTGTGCGATGAGCGCGAGATTTTGTAGCGGCAGGGAGAGCTGACTGCTCTCGGGGCCGAACCTCTTTTCCGCAATCTCCAGCGCGCGCTGCAACAGCGGCTCGGCGCGGTCGTACTCCCTGTTCGAGACGTAGAGTAGCCCCAGATTACTAAGCACCTGCGACAGCACGAAATCATCGGGCGCTAAAGTTTTGTCGGCGATGTCCAGCGCGCGTTTCATCTCCTGCTCGGAGCGCGCCATGTCTGCCCGGCGGTAGTGCAACACGGAGAGGTCTCTCAAAATCCTGACAACTCTCGGGTGCCCCGCACCTAATGTCTGCTCTGTCAACGTGAGGGATTGCTGTAATAACTCCTCCGCCTTTCCGTACTCATTCGTGCGGCTATACACGACCCCCAAGTCGTGAAGCGCGCTGACAGTTTGCGGGTGCGTCAGACCCAGCGCGCGCTGATCAATGTCGAGGGCGCGTTTGAGTAGTCGCTCTGCCTGTGCGTAATTACCCTTGTCGGAATATACCCCGCCCACTTCAACCAACAGATAAGCGACGTAAGTGTGCTCCGGCCCCAACTCCTTTTCGCCCAACTCCAACGCCCGCTCGGCGAGCGGCAGCGCCTCCGCATACTTGGCGGCGGCTAACAGGTAGAGGGCCCGCGTGCTCAGCCTGTGCGCCTCGTCGAGCGCGCGGTCGTGCTCGGTCGCCGCGCGCACCTCCGTCACGCGTATCTCGTAGCGCCCCGTCGTGCCTTTAACCTGCGCCGTGACATCGAGCCGGTAAGCGCCCGCCGTCTCGGCGACGAAATCAGCCTCCTCCTCGCCCTGCGGCATGCTCTCGGAATCGAACTCCGCGGCCAGCTTCCCGTCGGGCGCGAACACCTTCACGCCGACGTCCGTCCCGTCCTGCCGCACGACGACGCCGACGAACTGCCCGGCGGCGGCGGCGACCTGATAACTCTGCTTCTGCCCACCGGAAATTTCATGCCCGACGGCGCGGCCCGGTGTGAGCGGGGTGACTACGGCGTCCTGTGTCGGCGTGCCTTGCTGCGACTGTCGTGGTGACGACTGGTTAATAAATGCGCGGTGACTGAACGCCTGTGCGTGCGGGCTGTGAGCGGATTGTGCCCAGAGCGGGAGCAGTAGAAGGAGGTTGAGACGCAGGGTTTTCCGGGCCGGAAACTTCATCCGCCGACGACTGATTAGCTGTTTGAACATCGGGAGCCCCGTTTCCGTGCAGTCGTGAAACTTCCTCACCCCGGGTGCGCGGGCTATTATTTCACAACTGATGTTACGCAGACAAAATTTAGGGTTTTAAATTGACGAATGAATCGCCTGAGCAAAACCGTTATTCATAAAAACCGTGTCACGCCGAAATGGACATCGCAGTCCGATGTGTTTCGTGTCGAGCGGAAACTGCCATCTCTTTTTGTTGGAACATCAGCTATTAATTGTGTAGCTGGACAGTGACAGGAAAGATGCACCCGGTGGAGGAATAGGGGAGGAATATGATTCCAATTTTCAAAACTTGCGATTTTCTGCCGGAAAACGAAGAAAATTTCGGATGCTCAAGTCCTACCTGCGGAGTTAACTCTAAAGCCCTAAGCCGCTAAGTATTGCGGCTTGGGGCTTTAATTTATTTAGCTTCGAGTCCCACATAGGATTCAAATTTTAAGATGTGTAAGGTCATAGAATTTGTAACTTCCTCTTTATTGGTCTTTTCCGCCTGACGGTTTGCAATGGTCACATCTGCTTTGGAGCTTTTGTGGAGGCTTACATCGATGCCAGAATTCCCGGCGATCAAGCCGCGAGAGAACAGTCTCGTCCTTTGAAGTTAAGCTTGATTCTCCCTCGACATTGTCACGCCTGTCGCAAAGCGGTAGCCGCAGTTTGCCTGCTTAAAAAGGAGTTGGGATATCCGGTTATCAGGGCGACAGCCCCACGCGGCGGAGGAGTCCCGCGTAGCGAGGGTCGGGGCGCAGGCGGTCGAACTTCGGCTCGACGCGGAGCCAGGTGAGCCAACTAGAGCGCTCCTCGCAGGCCTTCTCGAGCAACTCGAAAGCGCTGTCATTCGCGCCCAGGCTGGCGTGGATGAGCGCTATCAGATAGGAAGGGATGTAGCGCTGCTTTGATACCTCCTCAAACTCGCCGAGCACCTCCCGCGCCGCCTCCTCTTCTCCCGCCGCGGCATAGACTTGCCCCAGAATCGCCAGCAGATACGACGGGCTGTCCTTTATCTGCCGGGCCTGCTGGAGCGCCGCGACGGCTTCGCCGTAGAGGCCCTGTTGCTCGTAAGCGCCGCTCAAGGGGATGTAAGCCGGGTAGAAACCCGGGTTCATTTCCAGGGCCTTCAGCGACTGTTCGATCGCCTCCTCATGCCGCCGCGCGCTGTAGAAAATAACCGCCAGCGTCACGTTGATGACCAGCGAGAGCGGGTCGCCCTCAAGCCCCTTACGGCATTCGATGATGGCCTCGTCGGGCCGGCCCAACTTCGCCAGATAGACGCCGTACCAGTAATGGGCCAGCGCGTAGTTCGGGTTAAGCTCGATGGCGCGACGGAACTGGCTTTCGGCGCCCGCCCAGTCCCAGTCGTAATACATCTTGATCGCCCCCAGCGAGGCGTGGCCCTCGGCCAGTGTCTCGTCAACCTCCAGGGCCCTCAGCGCCGCCGCCTTCGCCTTCGGCATCACCTCCCCGGGCGGGAGCGCGCCTATCAGGTAGAAGCCGAGCGAGGCGTAGCAGTCGGCCAGGCCGACGTAGGCGAGGGCGTAGGTCGGGTCTGCCTCGATGGCCTGCTGGAAATACTCGACGGCCTTTCTTACCCCTTCGCCCGTCCTCTTGTTCCAGAAGTAGCGGCCCTTCAGGTACGCGTGGTACGCCTCGACGTTCTCCGTGTGACGCTTGCCGAGCCGCTCCTTCTCCCCGCGCGTCAGACGCAGCCGCGACTTCTCGGAAATCTCCTGGGCGATCTCTTCCTGGACGGCGAAGATGTCGTCGAGTTGACGGTTGTACTGCGCGCCCCAGAGTTGCGAACCGTCTCCCGCGTCCACCAACTCCGCCCTGACGATCATGCGACCCCCGACCTGCAAGACCCTCCCCACAAGCACCGCGCCGACCCTTAACTCGCGCCCGACTTCGAGGGCGTCCACCTCCCGGCCCTTGTAACGAAAAACTGTACTGCGGGCCATGACGCGGAATTTCGGCAGTTGTGAAAGGTTATTGATGATGCTCTCGGTTATTCCGTCCGAGAGATATTCAAAGTCAGGATCAGCACTCACGTTAACGAACGGTAAGATGGCCAGCGTGTCTATCGCTTTTACCGCCGGGCCCGGTTCTTCTTCGACGGCGGTCACGTCTCTTACAGCTTGTGTTTGTCCCGCCGGGCCGCCGCCCAGCTCCTCCACATCTGCCGCGAAGCGGTAGCCCTTCTTCGGCACCGTCTCGATGTAGCGGTGCGCCGCCTGGTCGTCGCCCAGCGCCTTCCGCAGCGTCGAGACGTTCATGGAGAGGTTGCCCTCCTCGACGAACTGGTCGGGCCAGACCAGCTTCAGTAGTTCTTCCTTTCCGAGCAAGTGACCGCCGTGTCGGACGAGAACCGTCAGCAGGTCGAAGGCTTTGGGCGCGAGCGGCACGGGGCGTCCTTCGCGCAGCAGGCGACGTTCCGCCGGGTCTAAGACGAAGGGGCCGAACTCGTATAAACAGTTCTCCTGCTTGCTCATCGCCGCCCTAAGAAAAAACTAAGATTTTCCTGCGAGATTCCTAAAGACGCGCGGGCCGTGCGCTGTGTATTGTCTGCCGCTGTAGCGTGATCGACAGTGCTTGTTTGAAGCCTCGTAAAAGCCTGATAAGCGCGAGCCATTCTATTCCGGGCAGGCGGCCACCGGCAACACTACCTTGATGACAGACACGACCATAAAAACAGGAAAGCTGACAGCTCTAGCC
>JAIVGV010000222.1 GCA_020201365.1 Acidobacteriota bacterium | reverse complement strand
TCCGTCACCATGCCCTGAAACTCCAGGTCTTCGCGCACCTGCGCCAGCTCCTGCGCGCTGCACTGCGTGCGGAAGATCGGCAGCAGGAAGTCGCACTTGAGCCGCGCCCAGTTCGCGCCTGCGGCGAGGAAGCTGCCGCCGAGGATGAGGACGACGAACGCCGCCATCACGCCCGCGGCGACGTTCGGCTGTCGGAACTTCGCCCAAGCCGCGCTGCCGTAAGCCTGCGCGCCACGCTTAGTGAAGCCCCAAGGGTCTTTCTTAAATTCGGGCCACGTCAACTGCGACTCGTGCGCGACCTCGCTCACCTCGCGCAGGAGCCTGCGCGTCAAGCCCTCCTCGTTCATGAACGTGAGGTGAAACTCCTCGCGCTCGCCCGGCACGTTGCCGCTCGCGCGGAACACGCCGCCCGCCGCCTTCGCGCCGTCGCCGTCGCCCGCGCCGGAGCCGACCGCCGCGGCAGCCGCACCGAGGACGCGCGCGCCGTCGCCGTCCGCTGGGGCGGACGCTGGGATCGCAGCCGCCGTCACGGTCGTAGCCGCGCCCGCGCCGTCGCCTTCGAGTTCGAGCGGTTCGGCTTCGAGCGTCGCCGTGTCGAGCACTTCGCCCGCGTCGGAGAGCGGTGAGCTGTCCACCGGGCAGAATTTAAACTTGTCGGAGAAGGAATCTCCGCAAGTCGGGCATTTCTTCATCGCGTGACCTCTGAACCGTAACGCCGAACTGAGACCGTGCCGCTGGCACCGATCCGCCGCGCGTCGGCGGAAAACTCTCAGGGGGAATAATTTACTTCAATTAACAGAACTTGAAAAGCCGACCGGCGAGCCCACACAGATCGCCGATGCTTCGATGCCGACTCCCGAGCGCGCGTCGCCTGCGCCGCCCGGCGAATCCGTGAATTTTTTACAGCCTTTTCGTCGCCCGCCAATCACCTCCCCGCCCGAGTTGACGCTCCCGCGCGCCGCGCCATAGACTTCCACGCGAGCCGTACGGCTTCGAACGTCGTCAACCGCGCCGCCCGTCCACGTCATCCAATGTCGCGCATGAGCCAAGGCCACACGCCCCCGCGCCGCCCCGTCATCAAACTTCTCGCGCTCGCCGCCGCGCTGCTCTGCGCCTGCCTGCCGCTCGCCTCGGCGCAGACGCCGCAGCCGCAGCGCGAACAGTTGCTCAACGGGCTCAAAATCCTCTTCGTCCCGCGCGCGGGCGACGGCAAAGTCTGGATGAAGCTGCGCGTCCACACGGGCGCGGCGTTCGATCTCGCCAACCGCGAGGGCACGACCGCGCTGCTCGCCGAACTCCTCTTCCCAGACCCCTCGACGCCGCAGTACGCCCGCGAAGAACTCGGCGGGCAGCTCGACGTGCGCACGACCTACGACTCGATTGACGTCACGCTCGGCGGCAACGCCTCCGACTTCGACCGCCTCGCAGAGCTGCTGCGCAATGCCTTCCTCCAGATGCGCCTCGCGCCCGAAGACGTGCTGCGCCTGAAGTCTGCGCGGATCAAAGCGCTGACCGACACGGCGCAAACGCCCGCGCAGCTCGCCGACCGCGCCGTCCGCGCCCGACTCTTCGGCGCGCACCCTTACGCGCGACCCGTCGAGGGCACTCCCGCGTCGCTCGCGCGCGTCGAACGCGCCGATCTGATGCTCGCGCGTGATCGTTTCCTCAGCCCCGACAACGCGACGCTCGTCGTCGTCGGCGGAGTTGATCCGACGCGCGCGATGCGCACCTTCCGCCAACTGCTCGGCGGCTGGCGCAAGGGCGACGGTCTCCCGCCCGCCACCTTCCGCCAGCCCGACGCGCCCGACCCGCGCACGCTCGTTGTCCCCGCGCCCGGCGCGACGCAAGCCGCCGTTGTCGTCGCCGTCCGCGGCGTCGCGCGCTCCGACAAGGATCGCGCCGCCGCGACCCTTTTAGCTCCTATCGTTGCACAGCGTTGGGCTGCCTCACTTAACGAGAGAGGTATCTCTGCCCCCTTTACCGTTAGCCATGAGTCTTACTTGCTCGCAGGGGTCTTCAGGATGAGCGCGACCGTGCCAGTATCGTCAGCCACCTCTCTTATCGAGGCTGCGAGAGCGATCCTCTCCTCGTTAGCGAGCCGTCCCATCACGCAAAGTGAGCTTGAGAGTGCACGATGTACCTACCTCTGTGTTCGGAATACTTCTCCGCTAGAAACTTATCCGTTCGCCGATGCGTGGCTCGACTCAATCACCTACGGCTACAACGCCACGGCGGATGAGCAGGCGATGAGAAGCGCAACCGTCGCCGATCTCCAGCGCGTCGCCGCGCGCCTGTTCGGCGAGGCGAAGATCGCGGTCGCCGTCGCCGGCGACGAGTCGCAGCTGCGCGCCGCGCTCGCGGGCCTGCCTTACGGGATCGAAGTCGCGGGCGCGCAGAACGCGCCGCCGACGCCCGCGCAGCGGACGCCCGCGCCGAAGCCCACGCCGCAGCCCGCGACGCGCCGCCCGTAGCCGAAAATTCTTCGAACGGCAAGAAGTCCGCAACCAACCGAATCACCTTCAACTGTTAGAGTGTCGGAGGCAACAAGTCTGCAAACAAATGGCGACGGGGGCGACCGACGGCGCGAGTACGCGG
>JAIVGV010000046.1 GCA_020201365.1 Acidobacteriota bacterium | reverse complement strand
CGATCTTCATTTACGGCGAGCGGCAGTTCAACAAGCAGTTCTACGCCAACGCCTTCGTCGGCACGCAGCGCGGCGTCTTCGACTTCGACTTCGGCGCGGGACCCCGCTTCCCGCGCGTCTCGCCCACCGCGCTCGCGCTCGGGCAGGACGCGCCGCTCGATCCCGGCGCAGCCAACACCTTCGACATCAACGCCAGCTTCAACTACAAGCCGCTGAACGAGCTGAACCTCTCGCTCGACTACAACAGCACGCGCCTCACGCGCCGCGGCACGCACCTCGTCGCCTTCGACGACCGAATCTACTCGGCGCGCGCCACCTACCAGTTCACGCGCTTCACCTTCGCGCGCGCGCGCGCCGACTACGACACGCTCGCCTCGAACGTCCGCGGTCAACTCCTCTTCGGCTGGACGCCGAATCCGGGGACGGCTTTCTACGTCGGCTACAACGACGATCTCAACCGCAACGGCTTCAACCCCTTCACCGGCGTCTTAGAGCCGGGCTTCCGCCGCAACGGTCGCACCTTCTTCATCAAGATGTCGTACCTCTTCCGCCGCAGCTTCGAGTAAAGCCATTCGACGGGGAAGAGAACCGTCGGCGTGGAATGAAACCGCAGGGGCGGGGCCTGCCCCTGCCACCGGCGCGGGCGTGGACAGCCGACCTTTCACCCGCCGCCGTGCTACGATCCGTCGCGCAGTCATCTTTCCCCGCGAAATTCCCTAGAATCTGTTGAAACTTTTTGCCCCGCCGCGTCACTAACACGACGGAATGATGACGGAACGGCTGGCGATGAAGACGTTTGAGCCTGCGGCGGCGAGCCAGCCGGTCGCGCTGACGAACCCACCGATGAACAGTGCCGAGACACCCATCGCGCGGGCGCGCGCGGGCGACACGGACGCCTTCCGCCAGCTCTTCGAGCGCTACAGCCGCCCCGTCATCTCTTTCGTCTTTGACATGGTGGGAGAGCGCGCGCTCGCGGAGGATTTGACGCAGGAGACCTTCGTCCGCGCCTACCGGCACCTCGGTGCCCTGCGCGAGGAAGAGAAGTTCTCGACGTGGCTCTTCTCGATTGCGAAGAACGTCGCGCGCGAGCACCTGCGCAGCGCCGAGCGGCGCACGCAGAAGGTCGAGCTCGACGACGAGTCCGTGCTTGAGCTGAGCGACGGGCGACCGACCCCGGCGGGCGCGCTGCTCGACAAGGAACTGAACGCCGTCGTGCGGCGCGCTCTCTCGCTGCTCGACGAGGACAAGCGCACGGTCTTCGCGCTCAAAGTTTTCCAGCAGCGCAGCTACGAGGAGATCGCCGAGATCACCGGCTTCTCGCTGCCGAAGGTCAAGACCGATCTCCACCGCGCGCGCGCCGAGATGCGCCGCCGCGTGAGCCCTTACATGGGGGTGAAGCAATGATGAACTGCCGAGACTGCGAACAGCTCTTGGAGGAATACTTCGACGGCGAGCTCGGCGCGCGCGACCGCGCGCTCGTCGCCGCGCACCTCGCGTCGTGCGAGGCTTGCGCCGCGACGCAAGAGTCGCTCGCCGCCGAGCAGTCGCTCTACACGGCTTACGAGCGCGACTTGGAAATCTCGCCGCGCTTGTGGGACGGCGTGGCGGCGCGCATCCGCGACGAACGCTCCGGCGGCGAGGTGGGTCTCCTCCGGAAACTCTCGACGTGGTTCGCGCCGCTGCTCACCGTCCCCCGCTTCAGCCCCGCGCTCACCGCCGCGCTCGTCGTCGCGGCGATCGTTCTGACCGTCGGCGTCATGAAGCTCGCCGGCTCGCGCACCCAGCCGTCAACCGAACTCGCGCGCGGCGGCAGCGAACTGTTGAACGTCAACCGTAATGCCGCGCCCGCACCTGCGACTCCGCAACCGACGACGGCCACCTCGCCCGCGCCGAGCGAGTCTCCGAACGCGACGCCGGGTTCGTCGCCTGACACGACCGGCGCGCCCGCCAACAGCGCGGAGACACCCGACCAACTCGTGCGCGAGGCGGAGCAGCGCTACGTCGCGGCGATCAACCTCTTGCAGAAGGACGTCGCGAAGAAGCGCACGACGCTCGATCCGCAGACCGTCCAGCGCTTCGATCAGTCGCTCGCCGCCATTGACCGCTCGATCAGCGAGACGCGCCGCGCCGTCGCCGAGCACGCGGGCGACCCCGTCGCCGTCCAGTACATGCTCTCGGCTTACGCCAAGAAGGTCGAAGTCCTGCGCGAGATGGCGCACTCCGACCAGTGAGGTTTTCCGCGCGGGTGAGCCCGCGGCTTCCGAGTCCGACAGAAACGAGTGATACGTAAAAAATGAGGAAACGAACTTTCAAAGCCATCATCACGACGGTCGCGCTCGCGTGCGCGACGACGCTCGCCCCGCTCGGCGCCGCCGCGCAAGAGCCGGGCGGCACGGTCTCGCTGAGCAACCAGTCGGGGCGCGTCTCCGTGCGCCTGGAGCGCGGGAGCAAGGTCGCGATCAGCAACCGCTACGGTCGGATCACGATCACGGGCTGGGATCGCGACACGGTCGAAGCCAGCGCGACGAGCAGCAAGGGCGCGGAGGCGATCCAGGTTGACATGACCGCCGACCCGCAGGCGCGCTCCACGCTCTCGCTCGCCGTCGTCGGGCGCAACCGCACGACTTACGTTTACCCGCCGACGCCGCCAACGCCTAAGCCCTCGACCGCGCCGCACCCGGCTCCTTACCCGAACCCCAACCCGAAGCCGCCCGCGCCGCCCGAAGCCGAGCGCGAGCGCCAGCGTCAGGAGATGCGCGACAGGATTAAAGAGGGCGCGAAGCAGGGCGTCATCATCGTGCCCATGCCTGAGATCGTCGTCGAGACGCCGAACGTCGTCATCCGCGGCGGCGGCGCAGGTGCAGGTGCAGGGGCTGGTGCCGGTGCGGGAGCGGGAGCGGGTCGCGCGGGCGCGGAGGACTCCGGCATCACGCTCGACGTGAAGGTGCCGCGCTACGCGCAGCTCGACACCATCGAAGTGCGCGGCGGCGATCTCAACGTCTCCGGCATAGACGGTCCGGTCTCCATCTTGAGCGGCGGGAGCAACGTCTCCGTGAGCCACGTCGGCGCGCTTGAGCTGCGCGGGCGCAGCGGCGACATCAACGTCGAGGACGTGGAAGGGCTCGTCTATGTCGTCGCCTCCTCGGGCGACATCACCGTGCGCCGCTCGAACGGCGACGTGCGCGCCACCTCGACGAACGGCGACATCAACATCAGTTGCGCCAAGGGGCGCGTTGACGCCTCGAACGTGCGCGGCAACATCACTCTGACGAACGTCGGCGGCGACGCGGAGGCGACGACGACCGAGGCGGACGTCACCTTCACCGGCCCGATCATGGCGAACGGTCGCTACCGCCTCAAGTCAATGGAAGGGAGGGTCACGATGTCCGTCCCCGACAGCTCGCCCGGCTTCACCGCCACGCTGATGTCCTACAACGGCGACGCCACGTCCGACTTCCCCACGCGCGAGGCGAACGCGCACAACAATGGGCTGCCGCTGCGCCGCGTCGAGGCGACGCACGGCGACGGTCGCGCGCAGATCACGCTCGACTCCTTCAACCAGCCCGTCCGCCTCGCCAAGCTCGCGGGCGCGCCGCCCGCCTGCAAGTAGCGACTGAACTGCCCCCGGAGGGCAGCGCAGCGACGAACGCCCCGGCACTCGTGACTCGCGCCGCGCCGTGACGTGTCGAAACATTCGAGGAGCGACGAGAGATGAGAAAGAAGCTGATCGCAAACGCACTGTTAACCGCCGCCGTCACCTTCGCGCCCGCCGTCGGCGTCGCGCAGCAGGTGGGGGTCGAGCGGCGGGTCGAAGTCCGCCCGGAGGTCAAAGTTGATCTCGGTCGCATCGCGCCCGTCGCCATCCCCGGCATCCGCGTTGACTTCCCCGACATCGAGGTGCCGATCCCGCCGCTCCCCCCGATCCCGCCGATAGACATTGACATCCCCGACCTGAACATCAACGTCTTCGGCGACGACATCTGGTTCGGCGAGGAGCAGACCGAGCGCGAGGAGCTGCGGCAGAGCTACCAGCTCTCGCCCGGCGCGCGCGTCGAGCTCGCGAACATAGACGGCTCGGTCGTCGTTGACACGACCGACTCGCAGACGGCGCAGGTCGTCATCAAGAGCTACTCCTACTCCGACAACCCCCGCAAGCTCGCCGTCGAGCAGACGGGCTCAAGCCTCACGATCCGCGGACCCGAGCGGAAAGAGCACGCCGACTTCGACAACGGCGACGGCACGCGCCACTCGTTGCGCCTCACGCTGCCGCGCCGCACAAACCTCGTGCTGACGAACGTCCGCGACAGCGTGCGCGTCGGCGAGCTGGAAGGCTCGCTCAAAGCCGATCACGTTTCGGGTCACGTCGCCGTCGCGCAGGCTGCCGGGTCGGCGGAGATTTCCGACGTCGCCGGCTCGGTGACGGCGACTCTCACGCGCCTCGCGGGTCGCGGCGTCACCGTCTCGAACGTCGTGGGTCGCGTCTCCTTGCGCTTCCTCGAAGACGTGAACGCGCAGCTTCAGACATCCGGCATCAAGGGGAAGGTTTACGTCGAGCTGCCGAACGTCGCCGTCGAGGGCGAGATGGCGAGCGCGAACTTCCGCGCGAAGATCGGCGCGGGCGGCGCGCCCGTCAGCGTCAGCGACGTGACCGGCACCGTCCGGCTCTCGCGCGGTCAGCCCGTCGCCGAGATGCTGAACGTCTTGAAGACCTCGGATCGCAACGCGGCGCGCAGCCAAGTCGCCGCCGATCTCGCGCTGCACGTCTCGAACCCGCAGGTGCGCGCCGCCTTCGTCGAGGCGCTTGGCACGGATCAGAACACGACGGTGCTGCTCACGGCGTCGCGCGAGCTCGTGCCCTACGCCGACGAGCCGGAAGTGCGCGACGCCTACCTGCGCCTGCTCGAATCCGGCAGGAACGACTCGGCGCGCATGACCGCCGCCGCGGCGCTGGCGCGCAAGTACGCCGGCGACGCCGCGGTGCGCGAGCGGCTGCTGCGCGTCCTCGCCGCGGAGAAGAAGGACGCGATCCGCGCGACCATCGTCGGCGCGCTCTCGAAGCAGGTTGACGACGGGGCGGTCGAGCGCGCGTTTGTGAACGCGCTGCGCACCGACGAGAAGCAGCTCGTGCGCGCGCGCGCCGCGCGGGCACTCGCCGCGAAGATCGCGGACGCCGACGTTTACGACGCCGAGCTCAGCGCCGCGCGCAACGACGAGCGGCGACTCGTGCGCGCCGTGGCGCTCGACGCGCTGAGCCGCCGGATACGCGACCGCGCGGAGCTGCGCGAGCTGTTCACGGGCTACCTCGACGACGAGTCGCAGACGATGCAGTACCACGCGCTCAAGGGGCTCGTCGAACTGAACGATCCGGCGCTCAAGCCCCGGCTCGTCGAGAAGGCGCGGCAGATCATCCTGATGAACTACCGGCGCAACTGGAACGACCGCACGGTGCTCGCCGCGCTCCTGCTGCTCCGCAAGCTCGACCCGCAGGAAGCCGACCGGATGCTCGAACAACTGAGCGCCGAGCGCGCCATCACCTCCTAGCGTGCGGCGACGCACGCGCGCCGAAGCACGAGAGCCCGACGAGACTCAGAGACTCGTCGGGCTCTCGTTTTGTGATTCGCCGTCGGCGTTTGTACAATCCGCGCGCGGCGCGAGGCTCGTCTTCAGTCGAGCCACTTGGTCAGCAGGTAGCGGTCGTGATCTTTGAAGCCCGCCCGGCGGTAGACTCCCTGCGCGCCTGTGTTCGCGCGCTCGACTTCGAGGTGCAGCGCGCGCACGCCCTCGGCGCGGCAAGTCTCTTCGGCGACGGCGAGCGCGCGCCCGCCCAGCCCGCGCCCGCGAAACTCCGCCCGCAGGAACAGCTCGTCCACGAAAGCGTCGCGCCCCTTGAACTCCAAGCTGAAGCCGAAGGTGACGACGAGGTAGCCGACCAGCTCTCCGCCGAGCTCGATCAGGTAGACGAGACCGAGCCGCGCGTCCGCGAGCAACTGTGCGAGAGCGCGGCGCGCGGCGGGCTCGTCGAGGGGGATGTGATCGTAGTCGTAGAACTCGCGCAGCAGCGGCACGAGCCGCTCCGCGTCGCCGGGTCGCGCGACGGTGAACGTGGCTTGCACGGGAGTTTTGTCGGCTCGATCTTGCTCGCTCGGCGTGCGCGCGGCGCTCAGTCGAAGATCTCCGCGACGCGGCAGCGGAAGCCTTCGAGGATGTCTGACAGATCGAGTTCGTCCGCGTCGGTCAGGCGCGAGATGGCGAACTGCGCGCGGTGAGCCGTGACGGTGCGCGAGGCGGGGTTGACGACGAGCGCCGCGCGCACGCCCGCCTTGAGCCAAGCAGCGATCTTCTCCTCGACCTCGACCGCCGTGTCCGAGGGCGAGAGCGTCTCGGCGACGAGATCGGGCGCGAGTTCGAGGAAGCGGCTCGTGTCGGCGTCCGCCGGGACGCGCCCGCGCGCGACGAAAGCCACGGCGGGCGCGCGCACCGTCACGCGACCGTCAGCCGCGCGCGCGATGACGAAGCCGGTCTCGGCGGCGAGCACGTCGCCGAGTCGGTGTTTGGTAACGTGGTTGATTAGGAGCCCGTGCAGTTTGCCCGTGCAGCGTCCGTGCTCATAGCCGGTGGGAGCCATGGTTCTGAGTTCTCCTTCGACGAGCTCGTAGCGGTTGCCGTCGTCGGGCATCCGCAGCAGGTCGTCTTCGGTCAGTAGCGTCGGCGTGGTCGTCATCTTGCGTCCTCGAATCCGTCCCGCGTGAGGCGACTAAGTTCTTGTTGCAGGCGCAATAATAATCCCAGTTCGCCCCGCGTGGATAGAGGCGCGGGGAGTTCGGAAGTGAGATGGCGGACGGCGGCGGTAAACTCTATGCGTGGCTCGCCGCGCTCGCGTGCGTCGCGGCGGCGGCGGTCGAGCTGCGCGTTCAGGGTCGCCTGTGGGCGTGCTCTTGCGGGCGCGTGCTGGTGTGGACGGGCGACGCTTGGGGCTCGGAGACTTCGCAGCAGCTCTTCGATCCGTACACCTTCACGCACCTGCTCCACGGCTTCGCCTTCTGCGGTCTGCTCGCGCTCGCCGTGCCGCGCGTCTCGATCCGCTGGCGGTTCTGCCTCGCCGTCTTGATCGAATCCGCGTGGGAGATCGTCGAGAACACGGACTTCGTGATCAGCCGCTACCGCGAGGCGACCGCGGCGTTCGGCTACACGGGCGACACGGTCGTCAACTCGGTCGGCGACATCGTCGCGTGCGGCGTGGGCTTCTGGGCGGCGCGCAGGCTCGGATGGAGGCGCACGCTCGTCGTGTTCTTCGTCGTCGAGTTGGTGCTGCTCGTGTGGATCAGGGACAGCCTGCTCTTAAACGTCGTCATGCTCGTTCACAAGTCCGACGCGATCAGGGCTTGGCAGGCGGGGCACTGACCGGCGAGGAGTGGGCGTTGACAGCGGGGCGTTTTCGGCGTAGAGATTCGCGTAGAACGCTTCCCCCGAAAATTTGAACCCGACTCGAAAGGGGAATTTCAGTCCATGCAAGGACCTCTGCGCGGGATACTGGCGGGCGTGGCGGCTTGGAAGTGGGGCGGCGGCTGCATCTCGACGATCATCGTCTTCATCCTCGTCTATTGGCTGCTCGGTCACGTGCACTGCTGAGAGCCGTTAGACAGAAAGAGATTCACCGCAGAGGCGCGGAGGATTCGCAGAGTCAGCGCAGAGGAATATAAGTCTTTGCGTAAACTCTGCGCGCACTCTGCGCCTCTGCGGTGAAATGTCTTGTCAGTTTATTTTCAAGGAACGACCCAGAAAGGCAAGAGGGCGCGATCTCAACTCGCGCCCTCTTCTTCGTTCCACTCGCCTCGCCGCGTCAAGGTCCCGTCGCGCCTTTGAGCGACTGCTCGCGCTTCGCTTTGAACTCGGTGCCTTCCTTCCATTCGGGGTACTTGTCGCCCTGCGCGACGAGGTAGCCGGTGATCATGTAGAGCTGCGCGTCCTCGACCGCGCCGGACAAGTCCCAGCCGGGCTTAATCTCGTCGGAGGGCTTGTGGTAGTCGTGCTCCGTGTAGTCGTCGCGCTTCTGCTTGCCCCAGCCCGCGGGCTTGCCGAGGTAGTCAATCCCCGCCTCCGGGTTCAGGGCGGGGACGCCCTGCTTGGCGAACTCGAAGTGGTCGGAGCGGTAGAAGCCGCCGTTCTCGGGCTCCGGGTCGGGTTGGAGCACGCGCCCGCCCTGCATGTTCGCGGCTTGCTGCGCGACATCGTCCAGAGACGAGTTGCCCAAGCCGACGACGGTCAGATCGCGCGTGCGCCCCCACTGGTTCGCCTCGTCCATGTTGATGTCGGCGAGCGTCTTGGTTAACGGGTAGAGGGGGTTCGCCGCGTAGTACTTCGAGCCGAGCAAGCCCTTCTCCTCGGCGGTGACGGAGACGAAGAGGATCGAGCGCTTGGGCGGCGTCGGCAGTTTCGTGTAAGCCTCGGCGATCTCTAAAAGCTGCGCGACGCCGGAAGCGTTATCGTCCGCGCCGTTGAAAATCTGATCGCCCTGCTTGCTCGGGTCTTTACCCAGATGATCCCAGTGCGCCGTATAGACGACGTACTCGTCCTTCAACTTCGGATCGCTGCCTTCGATCTTGGCGACGACGTTCTGCGACTGAATCTCCCGAAGCTGATTCTTGATGTCGAAGCTCGCCTTCGCGTTCAGGGCGACGGGCTTGAAGTCTTTCGAGACCGCCTGCTTCTTCAGGGCGTCGAAGTCCTGCCCGGCGGCGGAGAGAACCTCTTTGGCGCGCTCCAGCGTGATCCAGCCTTCGACCGCCGCACGACGCGCGTTCTCCGGCGTCCTGATGTCGAAGTTCTCGCGCCCCCAGCTCCCCGAGACGACCTCGTAGGGGTAGCCCGCGGGTCCCGTCTCGTGGATGATGATCGCCGCCGCCGCGCCGTGGCGCATCGCCTGCTCGTACTTGTACGTCCAGCGACCGTAGTAGGTCATCGCCCTGCCCTTGAACATCTTGTCGTCGAGCTTCGTCGGGTCTGCGGGATCGGGCACGGGCGGATCGTTGACGAGCATCAGGATCGTCTTCCCCTTCACATCAGTGCCCTTGAAGTCGTCCCACCCGTACTCCGGCGCTTCGACGCCGTAACCGACGAAGACCACGTCCGAGTTGTCAACCTTCGCCTCCGGCTCCAGGCGGCGCGAGACGCCGACCCAGTCGTCCGGGAACTTGAGATCGATCTTCTTGCCGCCGACAGAGAACGACGCCGTCGGATTCTGCGCCGTAAAGCCGACGAGCGGGACTTTCTGCACGTACGTGCCGTCAGGGTTGCCGGGCTTGAGACCGATCCGCTTGAACTGATCGGAGATGTAGGCGACCGACAACTCCTCGCCGTGCGTACCGGGACCGCGCCCCTCGTACTCGTCCGACGAGAGCGCCTTGGTGTGGCGCATCAGGTCGTCGGTGTTGATCGAATCGAGCGCGGGCTTGAGATCGGCTGGGTAGGTGTAGTTCACGGCGGTCTGCGCGTTGGCATTTGTATTCGCGTTGGCGTTCGTGTTCGCCACGGGCACTTGCTGGCAGGCGAGCGCGGCGAAAGCGAACGCCGCGGCGAGCAGGGCGAGAGAAAGAGTGCGCTTCTTCATCGGACTTGCCTCGGTTCTCAGGATTGGGGTTAGGAAGTTTCTATGCCGAAACGCGCGGCAAGTCAAACGAGGGCGACAGGGCTGGTGGTAGCGAACTTGAGTGTGACGCGAGGTCTGATTCACCGCAGAGGCGCGGAGGGCTCGCGGAGTTTACGCGGAGGCTTGTCTTCTCTGCGATAACTCCGCGCGGACTCCGCGCCTCTGCGGTGAACCGCAACTCATCTACGCTCGACGAGCGAGGAATCTTTCAATCTCAGACTGCGTTCGCAAAATGTAGATGTTTTTGCCGCGCGCGTGCTCTTCCAGACGCTTCAGGATTTTCGGTCGCGTCCGCTCCGGGTAGTCCCAGACCCAGCGCATGAACTCCGGGTTGAACTTCTCGCGGCAGCCTTCAGCCATGTCGGGTCTGCGCCCGTTGCGGTACGTCACGGTGCGCTTCACGATCCGCCAGACGCAGACCGCGCGCGGCACGTCGAGGAAAACGACCGTGTCGCACGCTTCGAGCCGCACGTCGAGCGTGCCCGAATAGTTCCCGTCCATGATCCAGGCGTCGCGCGCGATTGCGTCCGCGACGCGCCCGCGAAATTCGGGCTCGGGCGTCTTGACCCAACCGGGATTCCAGTAGAGCCGGTCGAGGTGTACGACGGGCAAGCCGAGCCGCTCACCGAGCCGGGCGGCGAAGGTTGACTTGCCCGCGCCGCCCGATCCGATGACTAAGATTTTCTTCATTCGCCCTTGTGCGAGACGATGATCGAGCCGGGGACGCCGGGGAGGAGTTCGCTGCGGGCGAAGCCGGCGTGGCGGAACATCTCTTCGAGTTCGCGGAAGGTGTAGGCGTCGCCGCGCTCGGTCGAGCCGAGCATGGTGAGCGAGAAGGCGGCTGCCATCGGCGGCGTCACCCGGTCTTCGTTCGGGACGAACTCCAGCGTGATCGCGCGCCCGCCGGGTTTAAGCGCGGCGTAAACCTTGCTGAGCAGCCGCTCGTTGGTCGGCGGGTCGAAGTGGTGCAGGAAGTTCGTGAGGAGCGCGACGTCATAGTCCGCGCCGAAGTCAACGTCGAACGCGCTGCCCGGAATCAGGTGGTAGCGATCCGAGACGCCCGCGCGTTGCGCGTTCTCTTCGGCGATGGCGAGCACGTTCTTCCAGTCGACGGGATAGATTTCAGCCTGCGCGTTCTTCTGCGCGATGGTGATGCCGAAGATGCCGTGACCGGCGGCGATGTCTAAAACTTTCAACGCGCCCCCCGCGCCGGCGATCTCAGCGATGGCTTCGGCGGGCGGGCGCATCATCGCCACCATGCTGCGCGCGAACTCCTCCCACATCGGGTGCTCCGGCGTCATCGAGCCCTGTTCGGGCATGGTCGTGCCGCCCTTGCGGACGCTGTCCGTGAACGTCTGGTAAGCCTCGACGAGTGAGCCGCGCGCGAGGAAGTTCGCGACGCCGCCCACGTATGCCGGGGAGGTGCGGACGAGGAAGATTTGCGACTCGGGCGTGAGCGCGTAAGCGTTGCCCTGCTTGGTGAGGAAGCCCTGGATCGTCATGTAGTCGCACAAGATTCGCGCGCCGCGCTCGGCGCAGCCGCAGCGCGCGGCGATCTTCTCCGGCGTGTCGTTGCCTTCACTGATCGCCGTGAAGATGTCCAGTTCGATGGCGGCGCGCATGGCGGCGGTCTGCTGGTAGCCGAAGAGCGTCTGGAAGATGCGTTCGGGCGTGGGCTGCGCGGCGTGCGCGTCCTGCTGCTGCGTCTGTTGAGTGCTCATCGTTTCGTCGTGCTCCTGTTTTTATGAGTTCAAATCTTTAGCCACAGAGGTCACGGAGAACATAGAAGGGATACGGATAGACGAGATTAGACTATCGTTCAGCCGCTCTGTGT